>DAISKN010000782.1:0-3304 GCA_036820975.1 Acidobacteriota bacterium
CGCGGTAGAACCTCACCGCCCGGTCCATGTCCTGAGCCATCAGCATGTATTTCACCGATTCGACGTGCATCTTCATACCCCTGCTTCCCGCAAGGCCCGCTTCGCGGCGCGGGTGATGAGTATCGTGACCCCGAGGGTCGCGAGCAAGCCCACTGCCTGGAGCGCGAGGCGGTAGGTTTCGGCACCGGTCCCGGACGCCGCCTCGAGCCCGCTCCGCCCCAGCGTCCCCAGATAGACGTAGAGAAAGGTCCCCGGGATCATTCCGATCCAGGAGGCTAGCACGTACTGCCCGAAGGAGACACTGGTGAGCCCGTAGGCATAGTTCTGGAAATTGAAAGGAAACACCGGTGAGAGGCGGGTGAGAAAGACGATCTTCCATCCCTCCCGGGCCACGGCTTTGTCGACGGCCAGGAACGACGACTTTCCCTGAATCCAGCGCTCGACGCGCTTCCGCGCGAGGTGGCGGGAGACGAGAAACGCGAGGGCGGCGCCCAGAGTCGCTCCGAAGAGAACGGTGACGAAGCCGGGGAGAAGGCCGAAGCTCGCGCCGGAAGCCAGCGTGAGAAGCGATCCCGGGACCATGAGCACCGTGGCCGCGGCGTACAGGAGGGCGAAGAGAACCATGCCGGCGGCGCCGAGCCCGGCGATTCGCTCGTTGAAAACCGAGAGCCAGGCCGCGAGGGGAAGCATCCGCGCCGCCGCGACGACGGCGACGACCCCCGCGAGGACGAGGCCGAGCTTCAGGTAGCCTCGGGCTCCCATCAGCTCCTTCTCCACCGATAGAGCCGCCGAAACAGACCGGCGACGCGCGGGGTGAGCCTGGTTCTCTGAAACGAGTCCGCGACGCGCTGCACCGACGACGAGTAAGTGGGATAGGCGTGGACCATGCCCGACAGCTTGGAGAGCCCGATTCCGTGCTTCGCCGCGACCAGGATCTCGTGCATCACCTCTCCCGCGTGCGCTCCCACCACCGTCGCTCCCAGGATCGTGTCCTTGCCGCGAGCGGTGAGGACTTTGACGAATCCCTCGGTCTCCGAGTCGGTGACGGCGCGGTCCAGGTCGTGCCAATCGTGGCGGTAGACGTCGCAGTCGACGTTCTTCCCGCGAGCTTCCTCCTCCGTAACGCCGAATTGCGCGACCTCGGGGTCGGTGTAGGTCACCCAGGGCATCCAGCGGTAGCTGGCCTTGGCCTTGAGCCACGGGAGGAGGATGTTTCTGACCACCAACCTCGCCTGATAGTCGGCGGCGTGAGTGAAGGCATAGGGGCCGGCGATGTCGCCGCAGGCGAAGATGTGAGGCTGGGAGGTGGTGAGGGTCTGGTCGACCGTGACCCCGCGGCGGTCGAATTTCACTCCCGCCGCTTCGAGCCCGAGAGACTCGACGTTGGGGGTCCTTCCGGCGGCGACGAGGACCGCCTCAATCGCGAGCTTCCTCCGGGCGCCATCGGCCTCGATCGTGGCCGAGATGTGCCCGGCCTCGCTCTCGAAGGCCACGGCTTTCGTTCCCGTGGAGACCGCGACTCCTTCGTGAGCGAGCCGCCTGCGGATGAGCTCGCCGGCCTCGGCGTCGTCACGGGGGAGGAGTCGGGGCAGGAGCTCCACGAGCTGGACCGCGACTCCGAGCCTTCCCGCGACCTGAGCGAGCTCGCAGCCGATGGGACCTCCGCCGAGAACGAGCATCGATTCGGGTTTTCGCTCGAGCTCGTCAAAGAAGGTCTCGTTGGTGTAGAAGGGCACGCGGTCGAGGCCGGCAACCGGGGGAACGAGAGCGCGGGTCCCGGTGGCGATGACGAAGTTGCGCGCGCGAAGCCGGGTCCCGCCGTCGATCTCGACTTCGTGCGGCGAGAGGAACTTCGCCTTTCCGAGGAATACGTCGACCCCCAGCCCCTCGAACCTCTCCTTGGAGTCGTTCGGCTCGATGCGGGCGCGCCGTTCGCGCATGCTGCGGAAGACGTCCTCGAATCGAAACGAGGGCTCCATCGGCGAGAGCCCGAGCTCCGGCGCGCGCCGGATGCGTTCCACCAGCCTGGCCGAGGAGATGAGCGCTTTCGACGGCACGCACCCGAAGTTGAGACAGTCGCCGCCCATCTTGTTGCCCTCGATGAGCGCGACCCGTCCGCCGAGGCCGGCGGTGCCGGCCGCAGTCACGAGACCGGCGGTGCCACCGCCGATCACGACGACGTTGTACTTCCCCTGTCCTCTTTCGTCCGGGTGCATGGCGAAGCGCCCTGGCATTCTCCCGTCCGGCCGTCGCCGTTGCAAACCGGACGTCGGTGGGAAACGATACTCACCGTGATCCTCGGCATCGACGAAGCCGGCCGCGGCCCGGTTCTCGGCCCCCTGGTGGTCGCGGGGGTGGTGCTGAAGCCCCAGGCGGCTTCGGCGCTCACCCGGAGGGGAGTGGTCGATTCGAAGTCCTTCGGCGCCGGCGAGGAGGCCCGTCGCGAGCGAGCCGATCTCGCCCTTCATATCAGGAGGCTGGCCGCGGACGTTCAGGTCGAAGTCTTCGATCATCATGAAGTCGACCGCTTCGCGGAGCGCGGTCTCCTGAACGAGCTCGAGCGCCGGGCGGCGGGGGCGATCATCGATCGGTGCCCCGCGGTCAAACGCATCGTGGCCGACGGAGCCAAGGTCTTCGAGCTCCTTCGATTTCGCTACCCCCATCTCGAGGCCCGGGACTTCGGCGAAGAGCACCACGTCGCCGTGGCCGCCGCTTCGATCGTCGCCAAGGACCTGAGGGACGCTCTGTTCCAGGCCATCGCGCTGCGGTACGACTCCGAGTTCGGGCCGATTCGCGGCGGGGGATACGTGAACGCGGCGACCGCCGATTTTCTCAGGCGCTATCACGCGCGCTACCGATGCCTTCCCGCGGAGACCCGGCGAAGCTGGGCGTGGAAGGTCCTGGGCGAGCTCGAGCCGAGGCCGCTTCCGCTCTTCGACGAGCGAGAGTAGCCGCCGCTACCCCCGGGCCCTCTTCGCCCTTTGCGGATGTTTGGAAGTTTAGAAGCCGCGCCCTATACTGTTCGTCGGGGAGCCGACAGATTTTTCGCTCGGCCGGTCTCCGCGTCGTCGGAACGGCTTCGGAGTTGCTGCTTGCGATTCACAACCGTCAGCCGACGATCCCTCGGCTTTTTCGTCGCCGTCACCGCCCATGCGGGCGCGGCGTTGAGCGAGACGAAGGCCCGGCCCGCATTCGAGCGAAAGGCTCTCGAAGAGCACATCCGCTATCTCGCCTCCGACGATCTCGTGGGGCGGGGAAACGGCACCTCCGGTCTCGAGGACGCGGCCCTCTACATCCGAAAGAG
>DAISKN010000783.1:0-3297 GCA_036820975.1 Acidobacteriota bacterium
CGTTCGGACGGCGCTCGGAGCCCGAGCGGCGGACATCTGGTTCCTGGTCACGAAGAGAACGCTGTTTCTGACCGCGCTCGGCATCGGAGCCGGCGCCATCGGCTCGAGCTTCGCGAGCCCGCTCCTCGCGAGTTTCTTGTTCGGAGTCGAGCGGCGGGAGCTCACGGTCCTTCTCACCGCCGCTCTGGTCTTGACGGGGTGCTCGGTGCTGGCTGTCCTGCGGCCGGCTCAGCGCGCGATTGCCGTGGACCCGAGCGCCGCGTTACGACACGAAGAAATCTGAAAGGGACGACGATGAAGAAATCGAGCGCACACAAGCTTCTCCCACTCGGCGCGCTTCTCTTTCTGTCAACGGCCTCAGGAGGCCCGGCGGAGTCGGAGTTCCAGAAGCTCTTCACCCGTCCGGGCGTCGTCGGCGAGGGCTGGGTGGTACGGAACTGGACGGACGTCAGCGAGCCGCCGAAATGGCCCGTCGTGTGGGAAGTGGACGCGGACGGGATCCTCTACGGCACCGGCCGTTACTCTCCGGGGACCACGGGAGACCGCTGGATCGGAACCTGGCTCATGAGCGAGCGCCAGTACGGAGACTTCATCCTCGAGCTCCAGTTCAAGTTCCGAAACGGCGGCAAGTCCGGCAACGGAGGCGTCGCGCTGCGCGCCCCGCTCGCGGGCGATCCGGCGTACGAGGGACTGGAGCTCCAGATCACCGACCCGCGCTACGAGTACTCCTACTTCCCGGGCGCGACCGATGCGCAGCTGATGGGCGCGCTCTATTTGGTCTCCGCCGCGAAGGAGCAGGCCTATCTCCCCGGCGATTGGAATCAATACCGCGTAGAGCTGCGGGGACCGAGAGTGAAGGTCTGGCTCAACGAAAAGCTCGTTCAGGACGTCGACCTCGACAACCTCACCGCGCCGGCGAAGCGCCACGGAGAAGGTCAGGAGCTCCTCGAGGCCAAGCCCGGCGCCGCCCGGCCCCGGCGGGGCCACATCGGGTTCCAGGACTTGAGCGAGAGCGGCGAAACGCTCCTGTTCCGCGACGTGCGGATTGCCGAGCTCGATTGAGCCGGACGTCCCGTTCCTGGGTCCGGAGCCGTTTCGATCCTCAGGTCAGCTCGCGGCGCCCGCGGCTCCCGCTCCATCACGCGCGGGCTCCGGCGCGACGAACAAGCCCTGCGACGCCGCGGCGGCCCGCAGACGCGGATAATGACGGCACTCCCTGGGCGGAACAGCCGATGTAAGTGCAGATGGGTGTTCATGCTCGATCGCGTGAAGGAGATGGCGCCGAGCCATCCCGAGTGGAAGAACACCCAGCCCGAAAGCGAAGGGGTGGCTCCTCGCGGACATGAAGCGGGACTGGAAAAAAGTGTTCTCGTTCCCGTAACGCCTATGCGCCTTCGCGCGCGAGCTCGATTTCGAGGGCGATGCCTCGTCTCGAGTCGTCCGACTTTTCGTAGTCGAGCGACACCCAGAGCCGGCCGTTCGCGTCGAACGAGAGTCCCTCGGGCTTGCGGCTCTTTTTGACTCCGAGACGAAAGCTCGAGACCGGGACGAGCTCGCAGCCGTCGTCCTTGGGCGCGAGAGCGAGCTCCACGACCGTCCTCGCGCGATCGCTCACGAGGAACAGGGGTCGAATTGTACGAGAGTGTGCGACGGCGTGGAATGCGACGAAAGTCGTACCCCCAGACCGGTTGCGCCGAGGTCACGGCCGGTCGGCTAGTCGAACTCGAACGGGCGGGGCGGATTGGGACCCTTGTCCTTCTCCGCCTTCTCCATCGCTTCCTTGAACTTCTTCTCCAGGAGCTCCTCGCGGTGCTCGTGCTCTCGAAACGCCTGGGCGAATACGTCCTCGGCTTCCGATTTCCGCTTCTTGTCGTCGGCGAGCGCCTCTTCGAAGCTCTTCTTGTGCCCGCGTGTCGGCTGCTCGTGACTGACGACGGCTCCGGTTTTGTGATCGATCAAGATCTTGGTCTGGCAGCAGGGGCAAACGATACTGAAGTCCTTCGTGAGCATCCTCGAGCCTCCCTGGAGATGATAGGCTACACCCGACGGCGGTTCCAATCCCGTTGGGAGACTTTCATGAGCCAGATTCAGGACGCACAGCTGATCCTTCAATTCTACGAGCTCCGGCGCGAGGCCCGCTTCCGGGAGGCGCGCGCGTTCATGCTGAGCCGCTTCAAGGTCAAGACCCTCCAGGAGCTGAACGAGCTCTGCCCGCCCGGGTCGGACGAGAATGCCTATTTCCGGCAGGTGACGAGCTACTGGGACATGATTGCCGCCATCGTGAAGCGGCATCTGGTGGACAAGGAGCTCTTCTTCGAGACGAACGGGGAGCTGAGCGTGGTGTGGGAGAGGGTTCGACAGCTCGTGCCCGTTCTTCGCGAAGCCTATTCCAATCCGCGCTTCCTCTCGAATCTGGAGCAGATCGCGGGCGAGCGGGAAGCCTACGTCGAGGAGAAGGCCCCCGGCAGCCTCGCCGCGCTCCGGAAGCGACTGGGTATTACTTAGACGCCCGCGCGACCTGCTCCAAGGTCATACCGTAGAGGGGCGGAGTGGGCACTCCGACCATCGCGAGATAGAGGTAGAACTGTCCGCGGTGGTGGGTCTCGTGCTCCGGGAGCAGGCGCAGCCATTTCCATACGGTGATCGGCGTCCCCGCGGGAGTGTTGCATTTCGAGCGCAAGGCTTCGGGGGTCAGCGAGGCGAAGATCGCCATCGACTCCACGTGGCAGCGGTCGAAGAAACCGTAGAGCTGATCCTTTCCGTCCGCCAGGTCCTTTCCGCAGCCGCGATAGAGACTCGGATTTCCCTGGACGTTCTCGGCGTACATGAAGCGCTCGATGGCGGCGAGATGGCGAACGAGATCGGCGAAGGAGAACTTGCCGGGAATCGGCGAGTGATCCCAGCGATCGTCGGGGACGAGATCCAGAAGGCGGCGGGTGCGCTGCCGGACTTTTTCGTAGTACTCGAGAAACGGCTCGATCCGCGTCATCTCCATCAGGGTGTCTCTCCGGCGAGGATCCTTCTCAGGACCTCGGTGTCGATGTTGCCTCCGGAAACGATACAGACGATCCGGGATGCTTCCACCTTCCCGGAGAGTGCGACCGCGACCGAGGAGGCAGCGGCGCCTTCGGCGACGACCCGGTTGCGCTCGACCAGGAGCCGGACCGCGGATGCGATCTCCTCGACCGGTGCGGTATGGGCGTCGGTCAGGAGGTCCCGGGCGAAGGGCCACATCTTTGGAAGGAGCGTGGTGCTTCCGATGCCGTCGACGAAAGACGCTTTGCGTTCGACGCGCTT
>DAISKN010000784.1:0-3296 GCA_036820975.1 Acidobacteriota bacterium
CTCCCCGATGGTGGTGAGCTTCGCGTCCCGGTAATAGCGCTCGGCGGGGTAGTCGCGGGTGTAGCCGTAGCCGCCGAGGACCTGCACCGCCTCCTCGGCCGCCCGCACCGCGACCTCGCTCGCGAAGAGCTTCGCCATCGCGGCCTCTTTCGTCACTCGCTCCCCGCGATCTTTCAGGAACGCGGCGCGCTGGATCAGAAGTCGGGCGGCGTCGATCCCCGTCGCCATGTCGGAAAGCTTGAACTGGATCGCCTGGAAGGAGGAGATGGGCTTGCCGAACTGCTTTCTCTCCTTCGCGTAGTCCCGGGCGCACTCGAAGCTCGCCTGGGCGATGCCGAGGGCGAGAGACGCGATGCCGATACGTCCCCCATCGAGGATCTTCAGAGCGGCGACGAAGCCCTCGCCCTGCTCTCCCAGAAGGTGGGATTTCGGGACGCGGCAGTTCTCGAACACCATCTCGGAAGTATCCGACGCCCGGTGGCCGAGCTTCTTCTCTTTCTTCCCCGGCCGGAACCCCGGAGTCCCCTTGGGCACGATGAAGGCGGAGATGCCGTGCTTCGCCTTCCCCTTGTCCGTCACCGCCATCGCCACGGCGACGTCGCAGACCGTCCCGTTGGTGGTGAAGGTCTTGCTGCCGTTGATGACCCACTCATCGCCATCGAGAACCGCCGTGGTCTCCGTCCCCCCGGCATCGCTCCCGGCGTTGGGCTCGGTGAGGCTCCAGCCTCCGATCCACTTCCCCGACGCCAGCGGCTTCAGGTATTGCTGCTTCTGCGCTTCCGTCCCTTGCTCGTAGATGTGGTTCGAGCAGAGCGAGATGTGTCCCGAGACGGTGATACCCACCGAAGCGTCCGCCCGGGCGAGCTCCTCGATGACGATGGCGTAGTCGGCGTAGCGCATCCCCGCCCCGCCGTATCGCTCGGGGAAGATGACGCCGAGAAATCCGAGCTCCCCCAGCTTCCGGATGACCTCGGCGGGAAACCGCTCCTTCTCGTCCCATTCCGCCGCGAATGGGACGATCTCCTTCTCAGCGAATTCCCGGAGGGCGCGGCGCATCTCCTTCTGGTCATCGGTGTACTCGAAGTCCATGGCTCCTCGTTCCAGAATCTCCATGTCTAATTGTAGTATCTGGATTGCGCCGCGTCGTGCTTTTCTCCGCCACGGCGGCTTACCAAACGGTCGGTTCAGTCGAATGGGGGCTCGATTCCCGTCAATGGCGGGAATCAGGCGGGTTTGGGGCAGGCCTCGTCGGTGGGCCAACCCACGAAGTACTCGCGCTTCGCCAGGTTCATCGCCCTGTTGGACAGTCTTCGCCGTTTACTCGCTCGACTTCCAGCCGCACCTTGATGTCCACATATGCCGCGGTAATCAGAGCGTCCAGGGCCGAGGTGTCGAGCTCGGAGCCTGGCTTGAGTTTCACATGGCGCATGCGCTTTCCACTTCCCTCCAATAGGCCGGCGGGATCCCGCAACGAGGCGCCCTGGTAGAACCCCACGTTGACGTGGGCTTTGAAGACGTTGACGTACCCGAACGGAGCATCTTCGACGCACGCCACCGGACAGCTGTCGTGCATGAGCTCTCGGACATCGTCACCACATTCCCTCATCCGCGCAAACCAAGAGCGCGCCATCGACCGCAGATCATCCGATCCGCTCAACCAGGAGTCGATCGTCGGATCTCGCTCCACCGCCTCCGTGAACCGCAGTATGGCGCTCATGGCGCAAACAATGTCCTTGTCTGCCTTCGTGCGGAACAGAACCGCGCGGCTTTTTCTGAGAGCTCGTGCTCCTTCCGAGCAACTCGTGCCTCGCTCCAACTCATGCAATCGTCTGACTTTCACCCGCCGGGGCTCGCCGCACGTTCCGCCACTCCAATCGCTGGTTATGTGTCAACTATACCCTTCAGTCGGAGACCCATACGTGCCTCCAACATCCCGCCTCCATGGAATACACGATTTCGCTCGACTCAGTCACACCGGTCGCTACAGCATCAAAGGTACTTTCAATCAAGTCCACCTCACCGGGCTGGGTCGGCGGGTCATCCAAGGCCTCTGTTCGCTGGTAGCGCCCTGGCGGGACCGTCATTACAAAGAGTCGATCACGACCGATCGCACCCCAGTCGCGCAGCACGCTCATTTTCCAACCGCTGCCTTCGGACAACGCGGCAACGAGAATGGCCTGGGGTTCATCACCGTTCGGCTCGCGCGTCGCGAGAAGCAACGCGAAGTCCGGAGAAGCGTCACCGTTGTAGTCTCCGCGGTCAGCCCCCAGGCATCCGTCACCACCATGCTTCTTCTCGTACTCGATATCGAAAGACGCGTTGTCACGGAGCGTCGGAAGCCGATGCCTGGGGAAGCGTCCTTCAACGACTTTGGTCAAGCCCAGAGGAAGGAGAGCTAAACAAGGGTCCGTCGGCGGGGCAGTCTGACCGGACAGCATTGCAACCGCGAAGGCCAGAGTACCGAAGAAGGCGCTCACTTCATCTCTCCGAGGGCAGCTAAACACTGCGGAGCAGCGTGGTCAGCCTTCCGTGAAGCATTGACTTCAACGAAGGCGACCGTGGTCACGTGAACTCCGCCGATTCCGAAGAGGGCCACGCCTGCTCCATCCGCGAGTTCGGCCGTACTTAAGCTTGGCCGAGAAGCTGTTCCACCGTGAGGCCGATATCCTTCGCGATCTTCCGCAACAGGGTTGGGGAAATGTCCCGACCAGCGTGGAATGGAAGTGTTGTCCCGCGGCCATCCGGATGCCGATACTGCTTGTGAGAGCCCCGCTGGCGAATTTCCTCGAAACCAAGACTCTGAAGACGCGCCGCCACTTCGCGCGGCTTCAGGACGGGCAGCTTGCCCACTACCCCACCCGAACCGTCTGTACCCCGACGAACTCGGACTCCAACGTTGGTTCGCCGTCCTCGAGTAGCATGCCAACCACTTCTCGTAGGTTGCGTTGCAACTCGTCGAGACTATCGCCTTGACTGTGCGCTCCGGGCCACCCTGGAACGTAGCCAACGAACAAGCCCGTGTCCGGATCACGCTCGACAATGAAGTTGAAGCTGCGCATATGTTCCCTCGCCCTCAGGATACGCCTCGGCTATTCTCTCCGTCTACCTCGCGACGGCCGAACACTCGCGATGAGCGGCGTGGCCAGCCTTTTGGCTCCGGCACGATGCCACCCGAAGCCATCGCCGGTCTATCCAAACTCTCATGCTACACGAAGGGAAGGGCCACGTCCGCTCCATCGCGATGATGCTCATACAGGCCCCCTCCCGCGTACCCTCAGGAGCGAGGGTACGCTAGG
>DAISKN010000785.1:0-3295 GCA_036820975.1 Acidobacteriota bacterium
CGAATTGGGCGCGGAGCTGGGCCGGCAGGCCGCCATTCGGCTGGTCCATCGCCTGGGCGCCGGCCAGCATCAGCGGGTCCAGCTTCAATACGGCTTGCGCCCCGCTGTCCTGGCGCTTCTCGGCGGCCAGCATTTCACTGATGCGCTGCTGCAATTGAACCAGTTGGTCGGGGCCGGAGATGCCGTCCGGCAGGGTCATCTTCAGCAGGTAGCGGCCGGGGTGAGCGGCCATCCAGGTCTGCAGTTCGGGGTTGATGCGGTCCACCAGCGTGACCGAGACCGGCGCCCTCCGCAACGCCGCCGGAGCGAGCATTTCCGCCAGCTTCGCCTCCCTGCGGGTCGAGGTGCGGTGAGATGGTCCGGAGTCGCGGAAGGGTTGCGCTCGCGGCGCTCGCCCTCTCGTGCCTCGCGGTCTGCGACGGCGAAGTCCCGCTCACCGCTCCCGACGGCGCGACCCTCACCATCGAGGCCAACCCCAAGTCCATTTCCGCGTTCGGAGGGCGATCGAGGATCACGGTCGTGGCGTTCAAGGCCGCGGAGGACGGCGGGGGAACCGTCGCCGACGGAACCCAGATCTTCTTCACCACCGACCTCGGGGCAATCGAAGAGCGCGTCGAGACGAAGAACGGTTTCGCGCAAGCGATGCTCCAGGCGGACGGCCGATCGGGGACCGCGACCGTTACCGCTCAGTCCGGGGGCGGCATCTCCGCCCTCACGACCACCGTCGAGATCGGCGCGGGGACCGATGGCGATATCGTCATCACCGTCACCGCGAATCCCACCACCCTCGGTCCCGAGGACCTGACGTCGGAGATCGTCGCCACCGTGACCGATAACCGCGGAAACCCGCTCGCCAACGTGCCCGTCATCTTCAGCACGAGCTCCGGCACCCTGGCGTCGCAGGGATCGGTCCTCCGGACCAACGCCAGCGGCCAGGCTTTCGATCGCCTGACGCTCCTCGATGACTCCGATCAGGCAACGGTCACCGTGACCTCGGGGACGACCTCGGAAACGGTGGAAGTCAATCGCGGAGATTTCGGCGAGCCCCTCATCGATTCCGTCTCGCCCGCGACCGGCACCCGGGGCGCGAGCCTTTCGGTGACCATCACCGGCCAGAATTTCCAGCAGGGGGCCACCGCGAGCTTCGGAGAAGGAATCGGCATCGACGACGTGGTATGGATCAACTCCGAGACCCTGCTGGTCGCGATCACCATCGACGGGAGCGCGTCTTCCGACCCGAGGACGATCACTATCACCAACCCCGACGGCGGGAGCGGGACTTTCGCCTCGGCCTTCACCGTATCGAGTAGAGCTCCGATCTGCAGGATGACGGTCTCACCCCTCACGTCGGGAACAGGAACCTCCACCGATCCCTGGATCATGAGCTCGAGCCTGGTCGCTTTCAACGGCACCACTTCTTCCGATCCCGACGGCGGGCCGCTGACGTTCGATTGGGACGTCGGAGATCCGCCGACCGGCAACTTCACCACGGCGAGCTTCTCCCATGACTTCTCCACCCCGAGCCCGCCGCCCTATCAGGTGGTGCTGACGGTTACCGACGAAGACGACGACTTCTGCACCCTCACTCGATTCCTGGACGTGCCATGAGAAGTACCGCCTTCTTGACCGACGAGTACTCTGACAACCTCGGCGTCTGCCCCGCGTCGCCGGGAAGCTGGGAGGCGGCGGGGAACTGATGCGAAACGGGGCTCTGGTGTTCCTGGCCGCTCTCGTCTCGGCTTCGGCCGAAGCCGAGATCGCCGTCATGGAGAGCGGAAAGATCCTGTACATCGACCGCTTCGAGAGGGTCGACGAGCGGATCACTCTCCACATCACCGGTGGAGGCGTCGTCACCGTGCCGTCGGAGCTGGTCGTCAACGTGGTGCCGAACGAGATGGTGGAGGAGGGCGAGAGTCCGCAGACGGTGTCTCTCTTCCCTCACCTCGAGGAGGTCATCGATCCCGCGGCCTCGAAGTACGGCGTCGCTCCCGAGCTCGTGGCCGCGGTCATCTGGGCGGAGTCGAGCGGCGACCCCAACGCGGTATCGAGCCGGGGGGCGCGCGGCCTGATGCAGCTCATGCCGGAGACGGCGAAAGAGCTCGGGGTGACGCGGATCGAGGATCCGCGCGAGAATGTCGACGGCGGCACGAAGTACCTGAAACAGATGCTCGACGCCCACGAGGGCGACGTGAGCCTCGCTCTCGCCGCGTACAACGCCGGTCCGGAGGCGGTGCGCCGCTACGGCGGGATTCCGCCATACAAGGAAACCCGGGAGTACGTGGGCCGCGTGATGCGCGTCTACGAGCGCGCGCTCGGAGGTGAGGAATGAGGGACGAGCGTTTCCGGGACGACTCCGGCTACATCCTCTTCGGCATTACCATCCTGCTCGTCATCCTCGCGATTTCGCTCGTGGCCGCGGTTCCCCTCTGGCAGAAGGCGGTTCAGCGGGAGCGCGAGCAGGAGCTCATTTTTCGGGGCTATCAGTACATGCAGGCGATCGAGCGCTACCAGAGGAAGTACCCCGGCGCCTACCCCCCGAACGTCGACGTCCTCGTCGAGGAGAAGTTCCTGCGGAAGGCGTTCAAGGACCCCATGGGCGGCGAGAAAGGCGAGTGGGCCGTTCTACGTCAGCTCTCCCCCGAGCTTCAGATGGGCGGGCAGCTGCAGCAGCAGCAATTGCGCGAGCAGGCCGGCATCACCGACTCGAATCGAAGCCGCGCCGAGCTTCGGACTCCCGGAGGCGGGCGAGCGGGCTCCCGAGACTCGAACCAGGCGACGACCGGG
This sequence comes from Acidobacteriota bacterium, assembly GCA_036820975.1. GTDB lineage: Bacteria > Acidobacteriota > Vicinamibacteria > Marinacidobacterales > SMYC01 > DAISKN01. The sequence continues at coordinate 2,785 of DAISKN010000785.1, forward strand.
GGCAACACCCGGGGATTCCAGTCGAGTCTCGGCCGAGGCGCTTCCGACGCGAGCATGGGAGGGATCGTCGGAGTCGCGAGCCGGAGCACGGAGAAGACGTTCTACCGGGTGCCGGGCAAGGAGAAATACAAAGACTGGCTCTTCGTCTGGGGCGCCCAGGCGGGCGGCGTTCCTCAGATGCTTCCGGGACAGGGACTCGGACAGCCACAGGGGTTCGGACAAGGACAGATGCAGGGACCGGGACAGGTACTTGGACCAGGAATGGGCCAGGCAATTGGACTCGGGGGGGCGCAGCAGAGTCCCTTCCCTGGACTGCCTCCGCCGCCGCGTATCACGAGCTTCGGGTTCGGGGCGAGTCCCGGGGTTCCGGGCCAACCGGGCCAACCGGGAATGCCCGGCCTTCCGGGACAGCAGGGATTCCCCGGCACGGGCCAACCCGGAACAGGCTTTCCCGGGCAGCAGGGGCAGCCAGGCTTCGGCTGACGGCAGGCCCGCCAGCCACGGCAGCCAT
>DAISKN010000786.1:0-3266 GCA_036820975.1 Acidobacteriota bacterium
ACCCGCGGCGCTCTCCTTCTTCATGACGCCGTCCCAGGACACGACTGCCTTCCGCGCGCGCTCAACGGCCTCGGAGTCCGCGACCCAGCCTTCGAACCAGGGGCGGAGCTCGACGGCCTCGGTATTGAGAGCGTCGTTCAGAATCCGGCGCATGTCGTCGCGGGTGAAGGCCGGGCCGGAGGCGAGGAGATCCCGAATCCTCTCGTACCTCCGGTATCGCGGGGAGCCGCTCGAGAAGAAGAGCGGCGGCTCGAAGTCCGGAGGATGGGTGTTGTTGTTCGCCGTCGCGATGAATCCGTCCGGCGGATTCATCGTCCGCGGGAGATCGTCTCGAAAACCGTCCCACTCGAGCTCCCCCGTTCCGGGAACGGGAAGCCTTCCATACCAGCCGCGTCGCCTCGGAGAGAGCGCAGCGATCGTCCAGCCGACGTTTCCGTCCGCGTCCGCGCAAACGAGGTTCGTCGGCGGGCTCTTCAGATAGGCGGACTCCTCCAGACAGCGTTCGACGCTCTCCGCCTGATTGAGCCGGAGTCCTCCCAGGTACTCCGCCGTGCCCGGCTCCTGGAGGCGCGAGCGGAGCGCGTAGGCGATCCCTCGATCGGGATCGACGTGGAAGACAGGCCCGTGGCGGCTCACGCGGACTTCGACCCGCCGCGGACTCTCTTCTCCCTTCACCCGAATCTCTTCCGTGATCACCTCCAACGGCTCCCACGCTTCGCGATAGAGCACCTCGTCGGAATTCCCGGGATTCAGCTTCTCGATGTACACGTCCGTCTGGTCGCTCCCGCTCGCGGTCCGACCCCAGGCGATGCGCCCGTTGTGTCCGCGGATGACGCCGGGGATCGTGGACTCCGTAGCTCCGATGACGTTCCAGCCCGGCGCGACCAGGTGGATCATGTAGCGATGCGCGGGGAGGCTCACTTCCCGATGCGGGTCGTCGACCATGAAGCCCTTCCCCGTGCTCGTGAGCTCGGGCCGGACGGCCCAGTTGTTGCTCCCGGGGGAGGTCTCGCGCGCGCCCGTGTTCTCCGAGCGAGGTCCGCGAAACTCGGGAAGGAGCTCGGGGCGCGGGAACTCTCCGTAGAGGTCGCCTTCCAGGGCGGCTTCGGCCGATTCGGTTACCAGGGCGGGATCGAGCCCTTCGGGAACGATGAGCTCACGGTAGGGGTCGGGCTTCTCGCGCCGGTTCGCCTCTTCGGCTCCGAGCTCGGCGACGGCGCGCGCGAGGCGCAGCTCCGAAAGCGCGTCGTCCACGACCATTCCCACCCGCGCCCGCAGGAGCACCGTATCTCTCGTCCAGGGCTCGGGGACGATGCCGGTGAGCTGGAACTCGATCGGAAGGCTCGCGGAGGCGTGGCCGAGATACGCGTTCACTCCGCGCACGAAGGCCGTGACGATCCGGTCCGCGTCCGGGTGGTAGCTCGTGAGCTCGGTCTGGTCGAAGGGACCGCGGAACTGGAGAGTCCGCACCAGCCGATCGTGGGCGAAGCCGTCCTCCCCGATGAGCCCCGCCATTCGACCCTGGCTCCAGCGCCTCCAGACTTCCATCTGCCAGAGGCGGTCCTGAGCCACGACGAAACCCTGCGCGAAGAAAAGATCCTCGACGCTCTTCGCGTAGACGTGAGGGATTCCCCATCGGTCGCGGAGCACCTCGACCTCGCCGGAGAGTCCCTCGAGAACGATCTCGCCGTCGAGGGTTGCGAGGGTTCCGGCCGCGAGCTCCTCGATACCCGGCTCATTCGGTGCGCAGCCCGCGAGAAGAACGAGTGCGAGCGAAAAACAGGGGCGCATGGCGTAAACTTATCACGGGCTCTATGGATCGACGCCGCGCGCTCCACGCCATGGCCGCTCTCGGCTTGACCGCCGCCTATCGCCGGCAGAGCGGCTCCCCCCTTCTCGTTCGCGGCGGCCGGGTGGTCACTACCGAGGGACAGCGCGAAGCCGACGTCCGTATCCGGGACGAAAAGGTGGTCGAGGTAGCCCCGGGGCTCGAACGCGGGGACGAGGTCGTGCTCGAGGCCAGGGGCCTGCTGGTCCTTCCCGGAGGAATCGACCCCCACACCCACCTCTCGCCTCCGTGGGCCGACGACTTCGAGAGCGGGACCCGGGCCGCGCTCGCGGGCGGCATCACGACCGTCGGCTGCATGACGGCCCCCAAGGAGGGTGAGGGCCTCCTCGCCGCCGTCGAGAGAGAGGAGACCCGGGCTCGGATGGAAGCCGTAGGCGACGTCTTCCTGCATCCCATCGTCGGACTCCCGCGCGAGGAGACGAAGGCCGAGCTCTCGCGGCTCTCCGAATCGGGCCGGACCAGCTTCAAGATTTTCATGGTGAGCTCGCGCTTCGACGAGAACGAGGCGGCCTACGTGGACCTCATCCGTCACGCAGGCTCTCTGGGGTTGCGCACGGTGCTTCACTGCGAAGACGCGCGAACGCTTGAAGAGGCCGTCCGCCGATTGAAGAGCGAAGGCAAGACGTCACTCCTGCACTTCCCCGAGAGCCGTCCCGTCGAAGCCGAAGTCCGAGCGGTCGAGCGGGCCGTCGGGATTGCCGAGACGACCGGAGCGCCGATCTACATCGTGCACCTTTCGTCGAAGGCGGCGCTCGAGGCCGCCGACGCCGCGCGGCGGCGCGGGGTTCGAGTCGCCGTCGAGACCCGGCCTCTCTATCTCCACTTCACCGACGAGCGCTTCGATAGCCCCGAAGGGCCGCTCTTCGTCGGCCAGCCGCCGCTCCGAACGCCCGCGGACGTGGAAGCTCTCTGGAGCGGACTCGCCGAGGGCCGTGTCGATACCATGGCCTCGGACCACGCGCCCTGGACCCGTGCGCAGAAGCTCGACCCGTCCCTCGATATCGAGAAGCTTCGGCCCGGTGTCGCGAACCTCCAGTGCATGCTCCCGGTTCTGTTCTCCGAGGGCGTCGTCCGGCGCAAGCTTCCCCTCGAGCGCTTCGTCGCCTTGACGTCGACCAGCACCGCGCGGCTTTTCGGCCTCTACCCCACGAAGGGAACCCTCGCGCCGGGCTCCGACGCCGACGTCGTTCTCTGGGATCCCGCGGAGACCCGCGAGATCGAGCGCAGCGCTCTTCTATCGAGAGCCGGGTTCTCCCTGTTCGAGGGTTTCCGGGTCACGGGGTGGCCCAGGCTGGCGATCCGACGGGGCGAGGTCGTGTACCGCGACGGCGCGGTTCAGGCCGAGAAGGGCTCGGGCCGGATCGTGAAACGCGGCACGACGTTCTAACGAACGGGGACGGAACGCAAGGCGCAAGGA
>DAISKN010000787.1:0-2805 GCA_036820975.1 Acidobacteriota bacterium
CGATCCGCGCTTCCGCGGCGGGTCGCCGTATGGTTGCTTTACGCAACTCTGGTTGCATGATGCAACTCTAACGGCGCCGCGCCGCCCCGTCAAGTCCGGAAGATGCGGTTGCGTGAGCACACTCGTCCCACATAGACTCCCCCTCCACAACCGTTGAGATCGTGACCGGAAGTGCCGCCGTTCGCGAGGGGAGCGAAGACCATGGGACAAGAGCCCGAGCCCGTTGACGACAAGGTAACCGTCGAGGATCTGGTGGTGCAGACGGCGATGGCTTTCGGCCAGGGGGCCGTCGATCTCACCGTCACGACCAACGCGAGCCGGCTCCTCAGGAGCTCGTTCAAGCCCAGATTCCAGCGTCACCTCGAGCACTACAAGGAGCATCGACTCGCGATGCTCGCCTATGCCCGAGGACTCGGCTGGTACGCCGCGACCCTCGCGGCGAGCCGGAGTCGCTCGATCATCGACAACGTGGACGTTCGCGTGGCCCTGGACAAATTCCCCTGCCCGATCGCGCCGCCGGTGCTCGAGCTGCTGGAGCAGCTACGCGGCAGACCGCAGGGGGGCTGACCGCCTCTCGAATCTGCACCAGACCAAGGCGTCGGCCAGGGACTCGGTGACTCGCTGGGTCGGACTTGTTTTGTCCCTGGCGGCGCTGAAGATCGGATTCGGCGTATCCGGCTACCTCTATTCCCTCTTCGGCGCGGGCACCGCAGGTGGGGACTCCGTTCCCTCCGGCTTCAGCCTGTCGCACATGCTCGTCTATGGGAGCGTGGGGCTGTTTCTGGTCCGGAGTCGCGCTCGGGACGCGCGCGCTCTCTTCCTTGGCGCGGCCTTCCTCCTCGTCGCGGTTGCTCCCTCCGATCGTCTGTTCGCCGGCCTCTCGCAGGTGCCCCTGCTCGGCGGCTTCGTTCGCCCCCTGAGCCATCTTCATCCGGACGCCTTCCTGCCCCTGTGCTTCTGGTTGTTCTTCGGCGAGTTCCCCCGAGCTTCCGTCTCCAGCCTGGCCCGCCTCATCCAGCGAGCGGGAGTCTTGCTCTCGGCCGCGGGAGGCGCGCTCCTGTTCGTCCTCCACGCGTCGCCTCTACTCGCGTTCGGCCCCCTGTCCGAATCTGTTCGACCGTGGGTCCGCTCGCTCGAGCCCAGCCGGGGACTCTACGTCTACACCTGGGCGTTCGTTCTCGCGCTGACCGTTCCCGCGCTCGCCTTCGGCTTGTCTCGAATCCGGTCCGCCCCGACGAGGGAACGGCGGCGGGTGGCGCTCTTTCTCGCGGGAATCGCGCTCGGAAGCATTCCGTTCTGGCTGGCCATTTTTCTCAAGGCGGTCTCGCCGACGCTTCGCGCGTGGCTGGACGAGCCGACCCAGGGGTGGATCGGCCTCTACGTCATCCGCGTCGCCTCGATGACGATCCCGATCGCCGCCGCCTATTCGGTTCTGGTCCATCACGTTCTCGACGTGAAGCTGGTCGTCCGGCGGGCGCTCCAGTACGCTCTCGCCCGCTACGCCGTCCTCGCGGCGACCGTCGTTCCCTTCGCCGCCCTCGTGATTTACGTCTACCGGAACCGGAACGAAACGATTTCCGAGCTCTTGTCGGGAGTGGGACCGCTGGTTTTGATTGCGGCGACGCTTCTAGGGCTGGTCACGCTGCAAATTCGGCAAGGCGTTCTCGCCGCCATCGACCGGCGGTTCTTCCGGGAGCACTACGATTCGCGCCAGATCCTCACGAGCCTGGTCGAAGGCAGTCGGCGCGCCTCGAGCCCGCGGGAGCTGGCAGAGCTTCTCTCCACCGAGATCGATCGAGCGCTGCACCTCGGGCGCATTTCGGTCCTGGTCCTCGACGCAACCCGTGGCGAGCTCCTCGACCACCGCCAGGCGGTGACGCCGATGCTGTCGGCTTCGCCGCTGGCGACGCTCGTGAGCGCCCAGGAAGAGGCTCTCGAGATCGACTGGCTTCGCGAGAAGTCCGCGCTCTCGCGGCTCCCCGAGGCGGACCGGGAATGGCTGCGCCAGGCCGGATTTCGGCTCCTGATTCCGCTCATAGCCTCCGAGGGAACGCTCGTCGGAATCCTGGCGCTCGGCCCCAAAAAGAGCGAGCTTCCCTTCTCGAAGGAGGACCGGTGGCTCCTGGCCACAATCGGAGCGTCGGCGGCGCTGAATCTCGAGAACCGCATCAAGGTGAGCTCGCCGGGCGACTGGCCGCTCTCTCGTTCGGAGGGCGGAGGCCCCGACGCGCAGGCGGCCGGAGTCGAGCTGGCCCAGGAATGCGAAACCTGCGGCCGAATGGCTCCGCCCGACGCCGACAAATGCCGTTCGTGCGAAGGCGCTCTGAGGAGGGCGAGCGTCCCCTACGTCCTGCTTTCGAAGTTTCGCTTCGAGCAGCGCCTGGGGGCCGGCGGGATGGGCGTCGTGTATCGCGCGATGGACATGACGCTCGGCCGCAGGGTGGCCATCAAGACTCTCCCGCGCATCTCGATGGAGTTCGCTTCGCGCTTGAGGCGCGAAGCGCGCGCGATGGCGGCCGTGACCCACGAGAACCTGGCGCTGGTCTACGGAGTCGAGAGCTGGTTCGGCTCGCCTCTCCTGGTGGTGGAGCTCCTGGAAGGAGGTACTCTCTCCCAGCGGATTCGGGCGGGAAAGCTCGATCCCCTTCCGGCAATCGATCTCGGAATCACGCTCGCCGGGGTCCTTTCGACCCTTCACACCGCCGGGGTCCTGCACCGCGACATCAAGCCCAGTAACGTCGGCTACACTGCGAGCGGAGTCGTGAAGCTCCTGGACTTCGGGCTCGCGAAGATTCTCGACGATTC
>DAISKN010000787.1:2815-3258 GCA_036820975.1 Acidobacteriota bacterium
AGTGCTCCAACGCGCCTTCCTCGACGCGCGGCCGCGACGTCCCCGCCCACGCGCTCACCATCCTCACCGTGACCCGGTGCGCGGTGGGAACGCCTATCTACCTTTCGCCGGAAGCGGCGCGCGGCCAGGATCCCGACCCCCGTTTCGACCTGTGGGCCCTCGGGATCGTCCTTTTCGAAGCGGTCGCCGGAATCCACCCTCTGCTCATCCGCGAAACCGCCGGGCTTCGGCACCGCATCTTCGAAGGCGAGGTCGCCGACGTCCGAGCGTTGGTGCCCGACTGCCCCGAAGTGCTGGCGCGCTTTTTCGATCTCGCGCTCGCGCGCGACGTCGCCGCGCGGCCCGCCTCCGCCGCCGAGATGCAGGACCGGCTCCGGGCCCTCCGCGCCGAGCTCGCTTGACCCCTTGACAGCCCGGGGCGCGCGCGCCATTATCCCTGTAGA
>DAISKN010000788.1:0-3257 GCA_036820975.1 Acidobacteriota bacterium
ATGTCTAGCGCCCCGTCGTTGGTGCGATGATCGATTCCGGTCAGCGCCCGACGCGCCTCCTCCAGGTGGGGGTGGGCGCTCGCCGGAGTCCGAGCGATGAGGCGGTCGAACATGTTGATGGTCATCTCGACCGCCTCCTGCGGCGTGATCACCCGCAGAGACGCCGCTCGGGAGCCGAACCCTCCGTCGTCGTCCCTCACACGGAACACGACCGAGCGCAAGCCGGCAGCTCTGTAGCTATGTGTGCGCGACACGGCGGCGCCGGTTCCGTCGCCGAAAGCATCGTTGAAGGTCGTGAAGGAGGAATGCAAATCGAGGGAGCCGTCGCCCCAATCCACCGAAACGAATTGATGGTCGAGGACACCCGCATCGGTGAAGGCCGCGTCAACGGTCACGGGCAGATTCTTCAGGACCTGTGGCACCGTCACAGGAAACCCCTGGACAGGCAACGGTCTCCCGGCGCCGTCGAGGAGGCGCATCCCCGTCACCCGGGGATTCACGTTGCGGACGATGACCTTCGCAACGGCGTAATCCGCCTGGCCCCCCTTGGGGTGCAGCGCCTGAGCCGGTACCTCCCTCTCCGTGGGGCCGTCGAGCTGCGCGGCGCTGAAGGTTCCGGAGGTGCCTTTCGTCTCGTAGCTGCCGTCGAGGTCCAGGTCCCAGAAAAGGTCGATGGGCGTCGCGTAATACTGGTCGCAATCGGGACGAAAATCGACGGACGAAATTTTAGAATCCGCGCCCAAATTGTCGAATAACTCACGCAGGTCCGGATCGTGCTCGACCATTCCCGTTCCCTGGAGGTCAAGCTCCCAGGAAAGGAGGCCCGCGCCCAAGTTGGCTGTGATCGTGCAGCCGGTAGGCGCGAACCAGTTCCACGAGTAGATCGCCCTCTTGAAGCCGCCCTCGAAAGCGGCCAGATTGTCGAAGTCGTCCAGATCGTAGTCTGGATAATCCACGACAGCGTAATTCCCATCGAACCGGTTCGTGGGGTGCAGAGCGTCGAAGAGCTGGATGAACGGCCTGATGGTGGGAGGCGCGGTCGAACCGGTGAGCGCGACGCTTCCACCCTCATCCACCTCGAAAGGCCCGGCGACCGTAGCCGTCGGCGCGAACGTGGGACTGTAGTCATGGGCCATGTAGATATGCCGGTACTCGCCGGCCCTGACCGTTCCGTCCGGGCCATCGTTGTCGTGCTCGGTGGCGTAGAAGAGGAGATCTTTCCCCGGGCTGACATAGAAACTCGTAGCGGCGGCGAAGTTGACCAGCCGATCCCCGTCGGCTGGGGGGCCGGACTTGTGGTGACGAGTCCGGACGTGCTTCATCCGGATCTCGCCGAAATCGCAAAGAGGCGTCGCGCAATCGATCCGATAGAGATCCAAGATGCTCTCGTCGGAGGTGTACTTGCCGCGCGCCCCCGCCAGATAGAGCGAGCCTCCGACGGCGGACTGACGTAGGAATTGAAGCGTCTGATGAGCCCAGCCGATGTCAGTCGGCCAGTTCGTCTCCAGGTACCGCTCGTCGGGCGAAAGACAGTTCGAACTTGCCGGGTCCATTCGAGAGTTCTCTCCGCACGGGTATTCGTCGCGCGGGTCCGCGTTCCACGAATCCACGAAACTCCATGTCAGATCCGGGCTCTTGAGACCCTCCGCGCCATCGAGGTCCGACCGGTAAAAGAACAGGTTTCGATTATCGCCGCCCGTGACGAGCAGGAGGTAATGATCGTCGGCGAGCGGAGTCAAACCCACCACCCCGGCGCCGGTCAGAGTCTCGCCATTGCCATTCGTCGGCGCGAACTGGCTCAGGAACTTCGGGTCCTCCGGGTTGCTCACGTCGAGGAACATAACGAGCGTCGGTTCCGAGCTCACACTGGTCCGGTGCTCGAGCGGCACGGCCAGCACGTTGCCTACCGCTTGCATGCTGCCTGGATGGCGGTAGGTATAGGGTATGCTGCCTACGCCATTGCGGAGCACAAGGCCGCCGTCCACGAACGTGAAGTGGATGGTGGCCTCGTCCTCGAGAGGCGGCACAGTATCATCGACGTGCCGCCCGCGCGCGAGCCGGTTGCTCCTCATTCGCTCCCCTTGCTTTTCGCTGCGGGAGCCCATACGGATGACGACGAGGTTCCCGTTCCCGAGCTCGGAACCGGCGCACGCCACATCGTTGGGGACGTAGGGTATCTCCGGGATGTTGCCGCTGCGGGTCAGGAGCAGAAATGGCGTTCCATCCGCGCCCTGGACTCGAACGACACCCTGATAGTGCTTGCATTTGGTCGGGCCCGGCGTGTTGTCGATGTGAAACCCGAGCGGATCCGGCCGCGCGCTGAGAGACCCGAACTGGCCTTCCACGTCGGGCAGAAAACGCATGCCGTCCTCTCGTTCCCCTAGTGGAGGTTCGAGAATCTCGTCAGGGAGCTCAGGGAGCTCCACCTCCGGAACCTGGGCCTGCGCGCCTGAAGCGAACGAAGCGAACCAAACGAGAGAGACGACGCCAACCGCATCCGCAAATCGCTTCATCAGGAACCTCCTCCACAGCACGGCCTGGAGAAGAGCAACCTGCGGGCCAACAAGAATACGGTCGGAACGGCGAAGAAGGTAAAGAGATTCAATTGTTTGCGGATGGCGTGCAGAGATGTCCCTGTAGCGCATCCCGCTACATAGGGCAGGAACCCGGCGAATGAAGTCGAGCGCGCTACATGACTTGCGCTTGCAGCGGGCGCGCCTCTGGAACAACTAGCCGCTATTAGTGGCGTTGCCTTCGGAAGCGCGTTGCTGGTTCTCTGGGCTGGCCACGCTGCTGAAGCGCAGTGATGCACCGTCAGGGGACAATCGTGGGGTCAGCGTGCTGACCGCTGGCGGCCGACGGCTGACCGCTATTTTCTCCTCTTCCCATTCAGCAACCGCAGAGCTGCTGCAACGCCTCTCGGCGTCCCGTTATCGAAGAGGACGCGCATCAGCGCCCGGGCACAGGCGCGTCGAGACTCCGGGCAGCGAACACCATCCTCCGGCGCGAGCTCGAGATGGTCATGCGCCAGGCGGGAACGACGACGATCGGACAGATCGGGCGCGAGCAGATCGTCGACGTTCGAGGATAGCGGTCCTACCAGCCGATGGCGTAGCCGTCGCGCCGCGGATCCGCGCCTCCCATCAACACACGGGTTCTGGGGTGGATGGCGATCCCCTGCGCTCCTCCGAACGTCGGCGAGAAATCGCCCAGGAGCTCGACCTCGTGGCCCATGCGTTTCAAAGCTTCCACCGTCG
>DAISKN010000789.1:0-3255 GCA_036820975.1 Acidobacteriota bacterium
GACAATGACCCCCAAAACCGCCGCAGCATGAGCATGGCCACCTCGAAATCGGAGCAAGGGGCCCGCCCCCACGTCGGATGGTTCGGGTCGCTCGCGAACGTTCCGCTCGCGGAGGTCTTCCGCCGGATCGCGGCCGAGGAGCTCAGCGGGGATCTCCAGGTCCACCTCGGCTCCGCTATCAAGAGCGTCTACTTCGATCACGGCTTCGTGGTTTTCGCCGCGAGCAACCTCAAGCGCGATCGCCTCGGCGAGAGCATGATCGACGCCGGCCGCATCTCGCGGCACGAGTTCGCGCTCGCCAGCATGATCATGAAGGGGAGCAAGCGGAAGTTCGGGGAGGCCCTCGTTCAGGCGGGGGTTCTCTCGGAAGAAGACCTCGGCCGCGAGGTCGCGATGCAGGTCAACCGCATCGTGCTCTCCCTGTTCAAGAGCAAGGATGGGATCTACAGCTTCGACGAGCGCGGCACCAACATCCCGATGGACCTGATGGTGAGTCTGTCCATCTATCGGATCCTCCTCGAAGGCGTGCGGTTCATGACCGAAGGCAAGCTCATCCTCGCGGGGCTTCCCCCGCTGAATACGCCGGTCAAGGTCGCCGACCGGCCGCCGTTCACCGTCGAGCCCCGCAAGCTCAAGGCCGTCGAGCAGGAGCTCCTCAAAGGAGCCCGCAGCGCGACACCGCTCGCCTCGCTCGTCCGGGACGCCGAGGCCGATCGGGGGCTGGCGCTCCGCGCGAGCTACGGGCTGTGGGCGGCGGGCCTCCTGGAGGCCGCGGGCGAGACCACGAAGCCCCCGCTCAAGGTGCAGGAGGAGACCGGAGTCTTCGTCCTCTCCGAGATTCAGCGCAAATTCGCGAAGATTCGGGCGACCAACGCCCGGCAGGAGATCCTCATGGAGTTCGACAAGCTGGATCGAACTCCGGAGCCGGAGCTCCTCGCGGGCGAGGGTCTCGCGCGGGAGGCGGATCTGGATGAAGCCTTCGAAAAGCGCCGCGCGGAGTGGGATCAGAAGCGGACGATGGTCGAGAACGAGCGAACGCTGGTGGCGAAAGTCGACGTCATCCAGGAGCGCCTCCGACAGGCCTACGAACGGCTCCGGAACGGCGCGCCGGAGGAAGTCGCGGAGGAACATCCGGCTGAGGAAGCACCAGCCGAAGCCTTCGATGCCGTGGAGGAGCAGACCCTCCCTCCGCTGAACGAGGATCTCTTCGACGAGATCGGCATGGACGACATGGTCGGTGCGGCGGGCCTCGCGACCGACGAGCCGGAGATCGAAGGGACGGCGGAAGCGGTCGAAGATCCCGCGGAGATCGAAGCCGAGCCTGTTTCTACCGTCGAAGCTCCGTCGGCGAGACCGGAGAGATCATCGACGCCGCTCTACGGGGCGGCACGCGTCGAGCGGGTGCGACAACTGCTGCGGGACGTCAAGCTCCACTTCCAGGTGCGCGATTGGGAGCACGCGGTATCGCTTCTGTACGAGCTGGTGGAGCTCGAGCCGGAATCGGCGCAGCATCACGCGATGCTGGCGCGGGCGATGGCGCGTCACCCGGTGATGCGGAAGGACGCCGAGCGGCATTTCATCGAGGCCCTGAGACTGGCCCCTCAGGACGCGGACCTGCACTTTTCGCTCGGGCTGTATTACAAGTCGTTCGGAATGCATTCGAGGGCCCAGCACGAGTTCCGCACGGCGCTCCGCATCAATCCCAACCACGAGGACGCGAAGAAGCACATCAGCAGCGGAAAGAACTCCAAGGATCCGCTCCGCGACGTGTTCAAGAAGATCTTCGGCTGAGCGACGACCCTCAAGCGGCACTTGAGGAGTTCAGACCTAACTTCGAATCGCGGTCCCGGCGCCTGGCCCTTTCCTGGACGGCTTGAAAACAGAATAGCTTGCCGAACCGGCGCATTCCGGGGCCTTGCCCCTGCCGACTAAATCCCGCCCGATCAGTATTTTCCGGGCCTGTACCCCAAGATTTAGTAGGGAGACACTCCCGGGAACGCAAAATCTAGTATTTTTCCCTTGACACCCGATTCACACTCCGCTTATATATCGAAATCCAAGGCAGTCATCGGGAACAACGGTCTCAATCGACATCGTCGGCCTTGAGTTGACGGTGAAGGCTCTGTTTCGCGGTTTCCCGGAACCTTTTTTCTGTTTTTTCGGCAGCGGAGGCGAGATCATGGCGACGACGAAGAAGGACGTTTCTTTGATAGAGGATCCGGCGCCCTCGGCGCAGTCAGAGAACCCCGGGATCGACCGGGCACCCTCCGCCGGCCTTCATTTCGAGCGCCATTTCACCCGCCGCGGCGTATCGCCTTACGACTCGGTCGAGTGGGAGACGAGAGACGCCGTCATCCAGGACGAAAAAGGCGAGAAGATCTTCGAGCAGAAAGCGGTCGAAGTCCCGAAGAGCTGGTCGCAGATGGCGACCAACATCGTGGCCTCGAAGTACTTCCACGGCTCTCTCGAGTCTTCCAAAGAGGGCGAGCGGGAGCGCAGCGCGCGCCAGCTCGGTGCCCGGGTGGTCGACACCATGACGCGGTGGGGCGTCGACGGAAAGTATTTCGCCTGCACGGAAGACGCGCACACCTTCCGCGACGAGCTCACGTTCCTGCTGCTCAATCAGTACGCGTCCTTCAATTCCCCCGTCTGGTTCAACTGCGGCATCGAGAAGAAGCCCCAGTGCTCCGCCTGCTTCATCAACTCCGTCGAGGACACCATGGAGTCCATCCTCACCCTGGCGAAGACCGAGGGGATGCTCTTCAAATGGGGATCGGGGACGGGCTCCAACCTCTCCAGCATCCGCAGCTCCAAGGAGCGGCTCTCGAGCGGCGGCATCGCCAGCGGCCCGGTTTCGTTCATGAAGGGCTACGACGCCTTCGCCGGCGTGATCCGGAGCGGGGGCAAGACCCGCCGCGCGGCGAAGATGGTCATCCTCAACGTCGACCATCCCGACATCATCGAGTTCGTCGAATGCAAGCGGGTGGAAGAGCAGAAGGCCTGGACGCTGATCGACGCCGGCTACGACGGCTCGTTCAACGGCGAGGCCTACGCCTCCATCTTCTATCAGAACGCCAATCACAGCGTGCGGGTGACCGACGAGTTCATGAAGGCGGTGGAAGAGGACCGCGAGTGGGTGACGCCGGCGGTCGTGGGCGGCAAGCCCCTCGGAACTTATCAGGCGCGGGACATCCTTCGCAGGATAGCGGTCTCCACCCACGTCTGCGGCGATCCGGGCATGCAGTACGACACCAC
>DAISKN010000790.1:0-3250 GCA_036820975.1 Acidobacteriota bacterium
GAGGAGGATCCCGCGGGAATCGCCGGATCCCTGAAGACGTTCGAGGCGGCGGGGTTGAGGGTCCAACCCGCCACGGATGGACTCTTCGCCATCGGGGACACCGCGCACGTCTTCTTCCAGGTCGCTTCCGCGGGCGCTGGCGATCGGATCCGCGTCTCTCTGCTCGAGGGCGAGAGAATCCTCCGGGAGCACGAACTCGCGGCCGCCGAGTATGCCGCGCGGCCGGTACACCAGCGCCTCGATTTGTCGGAGATGGCCGGCGGCACCTACGAGGTGCGGGTCCGGCTCCTGAGTGCGGCGGGATCGCCGGAGCGCGTTCTCGCCGAGCAGACCGCCTCCCTCACCCTCTCCCCTCGAACCGCCGTACCTCGCCCCGCGTTCACCGCGCGGAGGAGCTTCGATGCCGATGAGCCTGGGATGCTCGCGATGACGCTCGGCGACCAGCTCTGGTCGCTCGGCCGGTTCGACGAGGCTCGAACGATGCTGGAAGAGGCGGTCGCCGCGGACAACCCGAAGCTTCCGATGGCCGACTGGAAGCTCGCGGGCGCCTACGTTCGATCGCGCGAGCCCGAACGCGCGCTCGAGCTTCTCCTGCCTCTCGAGCCCGATTACGGGGATCAGTACGAAGTCGTGCTCGGCATCGGTCTTTCCTACTATCTCGAGGGGGAGCTTACCGACGCGGCTCGGTTCCTCGAGCGGGCGGCGCAGATCCGGCCGGCCAGTACCAGCCTTCTCAACGCGCTCGGCGATATCTACGGGCGGCTCCAGAGGCCGGGCGATGCCCGGCGCGTCCTCGAGCAGTCTCTCGCGCTCGACCCGTCGCAGGAATCCGTAAAGAAGCAGATCGCCTCGCTTCCCAAGCCCCAGTAACTCGCAATACGAACAAGGAGATCGGAATGAGCCGTCGCACGAAGTCGATTCCCTCGCCCGGTGCCGGGCTGTCGCGGCGCCAGTTCTTCCGGAGCACGGCCTTGGGTGGAATCCTCGGCGCTTTCGGCGCTGCCCCGGCGTCCGCAGCGCCGCTCAAGCGTAACTACGACGACTGCATTTACACGCGGCTCCTCGGCGTACGGCCGCACCTCCCCGGCCACGAGCACACGACTTTCGTCGGCGGCTCGCGGATGCCCCCGGAGGTCCTGGGCGCCATGCAGGAGGCGAACGAGTACTTCGTCGACATGCACGAGCTCGTGGCGGCCGCCGGTCGCCGTATCGCCGAGGTGACGCATGCCGAGGCCGGGCTGGTGACGGCCGGCTCCTTCTCGTCGCTCATTCTGGGCGCGGCCGCATGCCTGACGGGCACCGACCTCGAGAAAGTCGTGGCGCTCCCGCATCCCACCTGGCCGCGGCGCCAGTGCCTGATGCAGAAAGCGCACCGCTTCGGCTACGACCGCGCCTATCGTGCCGCCGGCATGGAGATCGTCGAGGTGGAGACGCGGGAAGAGTTCGCGAACGCCATCAGCGAGAAGACGGCGATGATCAGCGTGCTCGCGAGCGTCGAACGGCTGGACCCTTCTCCGCCGGAGACGATGACGCCGCAGGAGACGCTCGCGATCGGAAAGAAGGCGGGGGTGCCCGTCTACATCGACGCCGCCTCGGAGCTCCCGCCGACGGGGAACTTGACGAAGTACACGGAGATGGGCGCGGACCTCGTGGCCATCAGCGGCGGCAAGGGCATCCAGGGCCCCCAGTCGTCGGGCATCCTCGCGGGCCGCAGGGATCTCATCGAGGCCGCGACGCTGAACGCGTTTCCCAACAGCCACCTGGGCCGCGGGATGAAAGTGGGGAAAGAGGAAATCGTCGGGATGATCGCCGCGCTCAACCGATACGTGGAGCTGGATCACGAAGCCATCATCGAGTCGTGGAATCAGAAGTCCAGGTATCTCGTGGACCAGCTCTCGGGCGTACCCGGCCTGACGGCGCGGATGAAGTTCAGCAAGAAGGGCTATGCCGACGTGGAGCTCTCCTGGGACGAGAAGGTCATCCCGCTCACGGTGAAGGAAGCGCAGGACAAGCTGCGCACAGGCTCGCCCCGCATCTACTGGTTCGATCCGGTGTTCATGACCCGCTGCCTCGAGGACGGCGAGGAGGTTCTCGTCGCGAGGCGCCTGCGCCAGTTCTTCCTGGAGGAGGCACGAGCCGGCGGCGCCTAGCCACACCCTCCCGCGACGCGACGATTGGGCGGCACTGGCCGAGCCGGCCCACTCCGGGCGTGATCCACGTCACCAAGCCCGAACACGGCGCGCGCCTACCTGTCTCCTATCCGTGGACGTAGCACAAATTCCCAGTCCCGACGCGTCCGCGACGAAGTAGACTCCCGGGGCGGCGAATGCCCATCGGGGCGCGTCGCCCGAGGTCGCCGGCGTTCTCACCGGGCGACCGGTGCAGCGGGGGCCATGAGAATCAAGCTCCGAATCATTCTGTTCCAGTCGATCCTCGGCCTCGCCGTGGTCGCCGTGGCGGCGATCGCCTACGTAACCCTCGAGGTGATGACGGAGAAGCTCGCGCGGGCCCGGTGGGCTCGCCTGCAGCTGGATGCGGCGACTCAGCTCGCCGTCGACGCCAATCGATACTCCGAGCAGATCGCGGAGCTCCTCTTGATCGGCGACCCCGAGCGGCCGGATTTCGAGGAGGCCCGCGCCCAGGTGACGGAATCTTTTCGGATATCCTTCGACCTGAGCCAGCAGGAGGTGGCCTCGCTCCCGGATTCCGCCGAGCGCGAAGAGGAGAGCTTCGAGCTCGAGCGACTTCGCGGCATGCGCTCGCTTTTCCGACAGATCGACCTCGCCGTGGAACGGCTTCTCCTTCTCCGCCAGGAGGGCCGGCAGCAGGAAGCCGTGGCCCTGTTCCGGTCCCAGATCGAGAACCGGCTCGACGCGGACTTCCAGCGCCTGATCGTCGCCGCCGTCGCCGACGAGCGGGCGGAAGCCGCGCAGGTCGACGAGGAGATCGCGCGGGCCGCGGGTCGCATGGCGTGGGGGACCCTCGCGGTCGTCGCGGCAATCCTGGGGACGACGGTCGCGGCGGGATGGAACCTCTACCGGGCGATCGTGCCTCCGCTCGGGGCGCTCACCGAGGGTACGCTTCGGATCGAGCGTGGAGATTTCGGTCATCGGGTGTCTCACGATCGGCACGACGAGATCGGGACCCTTGCGAACCGCTTCAACCAGATGGCCCAGGAGCTCGAGCGCCAGCGCGGGCTGCTTCTCGAGGGCCGCGCGCTTCTCGAGCGTCAGATTACCGAGCGCACCGA
>DAISKN010000791.1:0-3236 GCA_036820975.1 Acidobacteriota bacterium
CCGGTAATGGCGCCGAGACCGGGTCCGTACTCGACCACGACCCGCACGCCATCCCAGTCGATGCTGCGCACGACCTCCCTCGCGAGTGCGACGGAGCTGGGGACGATGGCCCCGATCTCTTGAGGTTTGCTGACGAACTCTTTGAGAAATCGAACCGCTTGGTCGGTCACTCGAGCCTTCCGGTGCTGCCTGCTGGACTGCTAGAACGTTCGCCTGAACCGGGAAAGCATATGGGGAGCGCCGCTACTTGTAAAGGGTGCAAGAGAGGTCAGATGTGTGCGTCGCCTCTGAGCTCTCTCTCGGCCTGGAACCAGTCGGCGACGGGATCCCTGGGGTTCACGCCGGTGCGGAAGATCTGATAGGCCCGATCTCGAATCTGCTCGAGCGAGGGCGCAGCCTTCGCGACGACGATCTCGTTCTTGATCTCGGAAGACGCGGCTTCCGCGGCTTTGCTGGGCTTCGCCCGGGGCGATGTCTTCCCGGCCTCTGGCTTCTTCACGGCTTTCTTCGACATGATTCTCCTCCTGGTTCTCCTTTCGACAATCCGTCGCTGCGGAACGAAGTTGGTTGCGGAAACGCAAAACGTAGATTAACAACTCGACGGAGCGCCCGCAAGGCGGCTACTGCAGGCCGCCGCGGACGGAAGTGATCCGGTGGGTGTTGAACCCGAGCCAGTGCATGCGGCCGACGTAGCGGGCGTGCTCCACCTTGATGCACCGGTCCATGACGACCGAGAGGCCGCCTTCCTCGGCGATACGAGCGCCCTCGGGGCTCACCACGGTGAACTGGGTCCAGAGGTTCGAGGCCCCGATGGCGACCGCCTCTCTCGCGAGCTCGGGCACCGCCGCCGGAGCTCGAAAGACGTTCACCACGTCCACCGGGATGGGGACGTCCTCGAGGGTCGGGTAGCTTCTCTCCCCCAGAATCTCGCTCTCCCGTGGATTCACCGGCACGATGCGGTAGCCGTGGCGCTTCAGATAGAAGCCGACGAAGTAGCTCGCGCGGAGGGCGTTCGCCGACAGCCCCACGATGGCGATCGTCTTCGAGTTGTAGAGGACCCTCTGGATGGTCTGCGGATCCTGATAGCGGGTGACGTCGAAATCCGCGCTCATGCCGAAACCGCCGCCGCCGTAGCCGCCCCGGGACGCTTCACGGCGCGGAAACCCTGCTCGAGGTCCCATATCAGATCGTCCACGTCCTCGATCCCCACCGAGAGCCGGATGGTTCCCGGGCCCACCCCTGCCGCCCTCAGCTCATCATCCGTCAGCTGTCGGTGGGTGGTGCTGGCGGGATGGATGATGAGGCTCTTGGCATCGCCCACGTTCGCGAGGTGGGACCACAGCGTCACACCGCGGATGAAGTTCTGCCCCGCCTCGCGTCCTCCAGCGATGTCGAAGGAGAAGACCGCCCCCGCTCCCTTCGGGAGGTACTTCTCGACCAGCGGCCGGTAGCGGCTCGAGGGGAGCCCCGGATAGGTGACGCGCTCGACCATGGGATGCGCCTCGAGCAACCTCGCCACCGCGAGAGCGTTCGAAACGTGGCGGTCCATCCGGAGCGACAGCGTCTCGAGACCCTGCAGGAACAGGAAGGCGTTGAATGGGCTCATCGCCGCCCCGAGGTCTCGGAGCGTTTCCGCGCGGAGCTTCATCAGGTAGCCGTACATCCCGAACGTCTCGTGGAACGAGAGTCCGTGATAGGCGGGGGAGGGATCGGCGACCACCGGGAATCGCCCGTTCGACCAGTCGAAGACGCCGGACTCGACCACCACGCCTCCGATGCTCGTGCCATGTCCGCCGATGAACTTGGTCGCGGAGTGCACCACGATGTCGGCGCCCCAGTCGAAAGGCCGGCAGAGGTAGGGTGTCGGGAAGGTGTTGTCGACCATGAGCGGAGTCCGATGCTCGTGGGCGATCTTCGCCACCGCCTCGATATCGAGGACGTTCCCGCCGGGATTGCCGATGGTCTCGGCGTAGAGGAGCTTGGTCGAGTCTCTGAGCGCTCCTTTCCACGCACCGAGATCGTCGGGGTCGACGAACGTGAGCTCGACCGAGAGCTTCCGGAAGTAGTGCTTGAACTGGTTCACCGTGCCGCCGTAGAGCGCGCTCGAGGCGACGACGTGATCGCCCGGCTGGAGCAGGGTGAAAAGCGCCGCCGCCTGCGCCGCGATGCCGCTCGCGAAGGCGACCCCGCCCGAGCCGCCTTCGAGGTTCGCCATCCTCTCCTCGAACGCGGCCACCGTGGGATTCATGATGCGGGAGTAGGTGTTGCCGTACTCCTTGAGGTTGAAATAAGCCGACGCCGACTCCGGGTCCTCGAAGACGTAGCTCGTCGTCTGGAAGATGGGGACGGCGCGGGCGCCGGTATTGGGGTCCGGCCTCTGGCCCGCGTGCACCTGCCGGGTGTCGAACCCAAAGGCGCGCGCGTCTTCCATTTGAGCCATTTCAAAACCTCCTGCTGCCTCGCCGCGCCTGGTGGACGCGGGAGATGAAATCGCGAATCATCGGGGTCTGCCGCGCCTCTTCGACGAGAAACGAGTCGTGGCCGTAGGGAGCTTCGATGACGTGGAGCTCCACGTCCTTGCCGCTCGCCTCGAGAGCCTCCGCGAGGGCGCGCGAGTTCGCGGGCGGATAGAGCCAGTCGGAGCTGAAGCAGATGAGGAGCGTCGACGCCTGGAAGCCTTCGACCGCCCGTTCGAGGCTTCCTCCTCCGTACTGGCGCGCGAGGTCGAAGTACGAGAGCGCCCGGGAGAAGTACAGATAGGTGTTGGCATCGAACCGGCGGACGAACTTCTCCCCCTGATGGCGAAGGTAGCTTTCGACCTCGAAGTCCGGCTCGGTCACGGTGTACGAAAGGTCGCTCCGTCCCTGGAGCCTCCGGCCGAATTTCTCCGCCATCGAATAGCCGGAGAGGTAAGTGACGTGGCCGACCATCCGCGCTACCGCCATTCCCGCGTTGGGCGCCCGTCCGGTCCCGTAGTACGAGCCGCCCTGCCAGTCGGGGTCGGCCATGATGGCGCTCCTCGCGATCGCGTTCCAGGCGACTCCCTGCGGATCGAGGGCCGCGGTCGAGGCGATGGGGATGATGCTCGCGACTTTGTCCGGGAATAGCGCCGCCCATTCCATCGCCTGCATCCCTCCGAGGGAGCCTCCGGAGACGGCGAGGAGCTTCGCGATCCCGAGCTCCCGCAGGAGGGCTCGCTCCGCCCGAACCATGTCGGCGACCGTCAGCGCGGGAAA
>DAISKN010000792.1:0-3226 GCA_036820975.1 Acidobacteriota bacterium
GAGCCTCTCCGAGGCGAGCGCCCGGTTGTACCAGGCCTGAAGGTGCTCGGGGTCGGCCTCGAGCGCGGCCGCGAACGATCCCGAGGCCGAGTCGAGATCGCCGCGGCGAAGAGTAATGAGGCCGAGCTGGAAATGGGACTCGGCGCTGCTCCCATCGATCTCGAGTGCCCGGGTGAGCACCGTCACGGCCTCTTCGTCGCGTCCCGCGCGGGCGAGGACCTTCCCGAGAGCGACGTGGGCGTCGAGGAGCCCGGGGTCGAGCCGGACTGCTTCCCGCAGGGCGGCGAGGGCGGGCTCGTTACGGCCGAGGCCGATCTCCGTGAGTCCCAGGTACAGGAACGCCATCGCCGAAGGAGAGGTCGCGATCACCCGCTCGAACTCCGCCAGGGCTTTCTCCCCCTCGAGATTCGAGTAGTACACCCAGCCGAGCTGGAGCCGCATCGCCGGCTCCGTCGGGACGAGCTCCGTCGCCTGCTTCAAGACCTCTTCCGCCTCCCGCCAGCGCTCGAGCTTCGAGAAAGCGGTCCCGAGCTCGTAGAGAACCGACGGATTGGGACGCTTCGCCAGGCGACGGGCGCTCTCGAGCGCTGCGATTGCCTCCTCGGTTCGATCCTGGCGGGCGAGCGCGATCCCGAGGTAGTAGCTCGCGCGGGAGTCCTGAGGGCTCTCCGCTACGAGCTCGCGGAACGCTTGTTCGGCAGCCTCCAGGTTCCGCTCCTCGAGGAAGCGCTTGCCTTGTTCGAGAAGACTCCCGGCCTCCTGGACGAGCAGGACCGCGAGCAGAGCGGGAATCATTCGGGGAAGACTTGTTTCAGGAACTCGGGATCGAGCCCCGGGTGCTGGATGAACTTCAGGGTGGCATCGAGCTGCCCGCGGAAGAGGGGGTTCAGATCGCTCCCCTTCTTGAGCGCTTTCAACGCCTCCGCCTTGTCTCCCGCCGTGTACGCGAGGATGCCCAGATAGAGGTAGGGATCCGACGCGGTTGGCCAGAGCTCGACCGCCTTCCGTGCGGAGGCGAGAGCCTCCTCGTTCTTGTTCTCGGTCATGAGCGTCCGGCTCTTGAATATCTCGTTCATCGCGAGCTGAACGTTCAGCAGGCGGCGGAGCTCGGCTATCGGCGCCTTGTGGTCGTCGACGTGGAGCCGTACGGCAACATCATTATTGATGTTCCGCCCGGCGCCCTTCTGCACCACCAGGATCGCGGCCGACTGCTGGCCCCGCCGGTCGCCTCCGGCCGCCTGTCCGGCCTCGAGCGCGGTGACGAGTCTCTCGGCGAGGGAGGTCTTCGCCCCTTCGAAGGCAGAGGCCATCCCCTCCACCACCTCGACGCCGGTAAGAATATTTCCTTGTGTGCTGTAGGTCGCGCCCTTCTTGTGACCCGCCCAGGCGTTCGCGGCGGAGCCGGTGTGGACCGCGATACCGCCTTTCGCATCCACCACCGCGAGCTGCCGGCCGTCCTTGCCGGGAAAAGTATCTTCCGCCAGAAGCCGATCGACCACCTGCTGGGCCGAAAGACCCTGGCGCAGGAGGTCGACGCCCTTCGGTCCGTAACCCACGTTGACGTTCGCCTGAGTTGCGACGACCCCGACCCCTGCCTCACCCCAGCAGACGACCGCGCCGACCGCGAAGTAACGCGACTCGACGGCACATCCCATGGCGCCGGTTTCCGGCTCGTAGGCCACGATGGAGAACGTCGCCACGATTTCGATGATGAGAGGAAGCATCACGACTCCTTTTCCGAAATCTCCCGGAATTTTGCGAGCGCCCGCTCCGCCGCCTGGACGTCTCCCCGGCGCCGGTGCGCGAAGCCCAGCTGATAGTACGCTTCTTTATAGTCCGGGGTGACCTGGACCGCCTGCTCGAGGTAGGAGACGGCTCCTTCCAGATCGCCGCGCCGAAGCGCGATCTTCCCCAGGTTGAAGAACCCCTCGGCGAAAGACGGATCCCGCGCGACCGCCTCGCGGAACGATTTCTCCGCGCCCTCGAGATCTCCGCGGCGGAGAGCGATGAGTCCGAGGAAGTGCCGGGCGCGCAGAAGACCGGGGTCCTTCGCGATCGCCCGCTCGAGAAACGAGACGGCGCTCTCGTAGCTCGAAAGCCGCCACTCGATGTAGCCGAGCTGAAGAAGCGCCTCGGCGGAGTCGGGGGCGAGCTCGAGGGCTTTTCCATAGGCTTTCTGCGCCTCGGCGACGTGATCCTGGCGAAGAAGGGCGCTTCCGAGATCGAGATAGAGAGAGGGAGAGGAGGCGCCGCGCTCGATGGCGGCCTCGAGCTCTCTCTCCGCCTCGGGCCAATGCCGGAGCTTGAGGTAGGCACCCCCGAGGAATCTGCGGAACGAGGCATCCTCCGGGGAAAGCTCGACCGCGCGACGAGCGGCCGCGAGCATCTCGTCGTCTTCGCCCATTCTCTCGAGGACCGCGGCCCGGTAGTAGTGCGCGCTCGCCTCGTTCGGCGCCTTCTCCAGAAGGGCGAGGGCGCGCTCGAAGTTCCCCTCCCTTCCTTCGATTTGTCCGAGCGCAAGGAGCGCCTGAGCGTGAGCGGGATCGATCGCGAGCGCGCGCTCGAGGTGGGCTCTCGCCTCGGCGGAGCGCTTCTCGAGCAGGTAGGCGAGACCGATGCGGAAGGAGAGCTCCGCGTTTCCCGGATGTTCCGCGACGACGGACTCGAAGAGCTTCGCCGCCTGGTCGAAGCTTCCGAGCCTCAGGTAGACGGCGGCGAGCTGGAAGCGCGCGGGAGCGAAGCCGGGCTCGGAAGCGACGAGAGATTCGAGGAGGCGGCGCGCTTCCGCGAGATCGCCGCGAGCGTAGAGCTCCTGGGCCCGCGATTGAATCTCCCCGGGCGTCTGAGCGAGAGCCGAGCCGAGCAGAACCAGCAGCGCGAGCATCGCGTTTCCATGTTTAGCATAACCTCGCGGTAGAATCGACGCCGGTGCACTTCCGCCGCGCTCTGTCGCTCGCCATCGTCTCCTTTCTGCCGCTTCTCGGCCTGCGGCAAAGCTCGGAGGAACCGCTACCCGTCGGGGGATCGATCGCGCGTCCCCAGAGGACCCGCTTCGTGGAGCCGCGCTATCCCGAGGACGCCCGCTCTCAGGGTCTGCAATCGGTGGTGATCCTGGAGCTCACTCTGAATCCCGAGGGAACGGTCCAGGAGGTCCGCCCGCTTCGGGGAGCGCCGGAGCTCGTTCCCGCCGCCGTCGAAGCCGCGCGGCAGTGGGCGTACGCGCCGA
>DAISKN010000793.1:0-3213 GCA_036820975.1 Acidobacteriota bacterium
CGAGCTGCGAGCGGAAACCCTCCATGACGGGATCGTCGATGGGAGCCCGCATGCGGGCGATGTTGAACTGCGCCAGGTGGTGGCCGGTCGGGTTCATGCGTTCCTCCAGTGCTCGCGGTCCCGAATGATACCGCGGGCGGTCTTGGAATCGCCTTGCCTCGGCTTCCTGCCCAGGCTAAAGATGAGAGATGACCCCGAAACCCGGGTCGTGGCGGAGCGCGGACTCTCGAAAGTAGATTGAAGCGATGTCGCGTGAAGCAGAGCTCGAGGAACGGCTGTCGGGCCTCGGCGCGGAACAGGTGGGCACTCGGGAGCACGTCGACCTGCTGAACAAGCTGGCCGGGGAGATCGTCTTCACCCATCCGGCGCGCTCGTTCGAGCTCGCGGCACAGGCGGAAGCTTTTTCCATCGATCTCGATTACGGCAAGGGTATCGCCTACAGCCGGACCAACCAGGGCTTTCACCAATATCAGTCCGGACGGCACGAGAGGGCGCTCGATCTGGGCCGGCAATCCCTCGAGTTCTTTCGCGAGGCCGGCGACGCCGAGGGCCAGGCGGACGCCGTGAGCTGCCTCGGGCTCGTGTACTGGAGTCTCGGGGACTACGAGAAGGCTGTCCGGTACGGCCAGGAGAGCCTGAGATTGTACGAGATGACGGAGAGCCGCGACGGCACCGCCTGGGCGCTCACCCTGCTCGGCGGGGTCTATCACGACACCGGCGACCACGAGCAGTCCCTCGCCCTCCACGCTCGCAGCCTCGCGATCTTCCGCGATCTGGGCGATCCGCTCGGGGAGGGACGCGCCCTCACGGGAATGGGCACCGTGTATCAGTCGCAGGGGAAGTATGAACTGGCGCTGGAGCAGCACCTCAGGAGCCTCGAGCTCTTTCGAGGCGTCGAGAACAAGCTGAGCGAAGCGCGGGCTCTGAACGACATCGGAGCTCTCCACCAGGCCACGGGCGATCTCGAGAAAGCCCTGGATCATCACCTGGAGGCCCTCCGGCTGCGGCAGGCGCTCGCGAATCAGCAGTCGGAGATCACGAGCCTCATCAACCTCGGACGGCTCGAGAACCAGAGGCAGGATCCGGCGCGAGCCCTTTCGTACCTTCATCGCGCCCTCGCTCTCGCGCTCGAAATGAGCGCCCGGCCCAAGATCTTCCAGACCCACGAAGCGATTTCCCAGGCCTATGCGCTCCTTCGCGACTATCAGCGCTCGCTCGAGCATCATCGCGAGTTCCATCGCGTCAAAGAGCAGGTGGCGGGCGAAGAGAGCAGCACCCGGCTGAAGAACCTGGAGATCCAGCACGGGGTGGAGAAGGCGGAGAAAGAAGCGGAGATCGAGCGCCTGCGGAACGTCGAGCTGGCAGAGGCGCTGGAAAGGCTGAAGGCCACCCAGGCTCAGCTCGTTCACTCGGCGAAGATGGCCTCTCTCGGCGACCTGGTCGCCGGGCTGGTCCACGAGATCGCGAATCCCATCGGCGCCATCCAGGCGAGCGCCGACGTCGCTCAGCGAGCCTTGAAGAGAGCGGAAACGGCGACGACGGACCCGGTCCGTGCCCTTCAATCGCTGGAGCTGAACCATCGCACCATCCTCGCCGCTTCGGAGCGCATCGCCCGCCTGCTACGTAGCCTGAAAAGCTACGCCCAGCTCGATGAGTCCGAATTTCAGCTAGCGGACATCCGGGAGGGAATCGAGGCGACGCTCGACCTCATCGCGCCGAAGCTCGGGGGCCGGGTCGAGGCCATCAAGGACTTCGGCGAGCTGCCCACGGTGAAGTGCTATCCGAGTCAGCTCCATCAGGCGTTCATGACGATCCTGGTGAACGCCGTGGAGTCCATCGACGGACCCGGGGTGGTCACCGTCAAGACCTGGGCGGACGACGGTGAGGTCTCGGTGAGAATCGCCGATACCGGCCGCGGCATCCCCCGGGATCGGTTGGACAAGATTTTCGAGGTCGGCTTCAGCGAGAAGCACTCCCGCATGCGCATGCACGTCGGACTCTCGAACGTTCACACCATCGTGCAGAGGCACGGGGGATCGATCTCGGTCGAGAGCGAGGTCGGGAAGGGCACGGCGTTCACCATCCGGCTTCCCCGCTACCAGTCCTCCTCGAGGCGGGAGCGGCCGGCCTCGATGCCCGAACGAGTCTAGCGCGACCGTCCCCTGAGGGCGGCTATCGGATCGATTCGCGTGGCCCGCCGGGCCGGGATGTAGCTCGCGACCGACGTGACCCCCACGAGCAGAACAGGGATGCCGGCGAAAGTCACGGCGTCGAAGGGAGTGACTCCGAACAGGAGGCTCGACGCCGCGCGGGTGAGCAAGAGCGCCGCCACCAGTCCCACCGCCACGCCACAGAGGGCGAGCATCATGCCGTGGCTCAGGACCAGCCGCACGATGTTCCGGGCGCCGGCCCCGAACGCCATGCGCACGCCGATCTCCTGAACCCGCTGCCGAAGCGAGTACGAGATCACGCCGTAGAGACCGATGGAAGCCAGGATCAGCGCCAGAACCGCGAAGACGCCGATGAGGGTAAGCGTGAAGCGGGTTTGAGCCATCGCGTCGTCCACGTAGTCCGCCATGAGGCGCACGTCGGCCACGGGGACGTCCGCATCGAGCGCCGCTACCTCCGCGCGGATGGCGCCCGTGAGGGCCGACGGGTCCGACGCTCCCCTGACGGTGAGCTTCATCGGCCACCAGGGGAAGAACCGGTAGGGATAGTAGATGGCGCCTCGGCCGTCGGCGGTGAGCGACTCCGAGCGAACGTGCCGTACCACCCCTACTACCTGGACCGGCACCCGCTTCAGCGCCATGTTCTCGAAGTCGAACCGCACTATCTGCAACGCCTTGCCTACGGGATCCTCGTTCGGCCATGTCTGTTCGGCGAGCTTGTCGTCGACCACGACGACGCTCAGACCCTCCGCCTGGTTGTCGGCCGCGGCGAGCGTGCGGCCCGAGATGAGCTGGATGCCCATGGCCTCGGTATAGCCGGGAAGCGCGCCGCGATAGTCGGCTCGGTTTTGGGCCCACTCTTCCTCGGTGGCATTGTCACGCCCGTAGGGTTGAACCCAGTACTGGTCGCCGCCCGCGAGAGGGAGGGGCGTCACCCCGCCGACGACTTCGACGCCCGGGAGCGCCGAGAGACGCTGCTGCAACCGTTCGAAGAAGCTGACTCGCGCGTTGGGGTCGCGATACTTGAAGAAGGGGATCGGGACCG
>DAISKN010000794.1:0-3211 GCA_036820975.1 Acidobacteriota bacterium
CGCGAAAGGATCGGGGGGCTTGCGGTCAAAGGCATTCCTCCGGGCGGCTTCCGCCCCCTGAGCCGCGGCGAGGTGGAGCTCCTGGAGCAGCGCCCGCGGAAGCACTGGGAAGTGCGCGGGCGAGGCTATCAGCCGGAGCGCAGGACTCGCGAATCGAATGCGTCGAAAGGAAGCACCGGGCCCGGAGGGCCCGTCCTCCCCGCGCGAGGAGCGCGGGGAGCGCGCGAGGCGAAGAGCCTCGCGCGCCTTAAGAAATGACCCGCAAGCCCATCATCGCCATCGACGGACCCGCGGGCGCGGGGAAGAGCACCGCCGCCAGGAACCTCGCGGACAAGCTCGGGCTCGTCTACCTCGATACCGGGGCCACGTTTCGCGCGGTCGCGCTGAAGGCGCTTCGCGAGGGGGCTGCCCTCGACGACGAATCGGCCCTGCTCGCGGTCGCCGAGCGGTCCGATATCACCTTCGCCGGGGAGCGCTTCGAGCGGATCCTCCTGGACGGAGAGGATGTCTCGCGCGCCATCCGGGAAGCCGCGGTCGCCCTCGCTTCTTCACGGGTCGCGGTCCACCCGCGCCTGCGGGCGGTGCTGGTGAAGCTCTGGAGGAAGATCGGCGCCGCGGGCGGAGTGATCCTCGAAGGGCGGGACATCGGGACCGAAGTGTTCCCCGACGCCGAGCTCAAGTTCTTCCTCGACGCGGGCCAGGGGGTGCGCGCGAGCCGAAGGTTCCGCGAGCAGGGGGACGAAGGCGGCTTGTCCCTCGAGGGGGTGACGCGCGAGCTCCGGGTTCGTGACGAGACCGATCGGAGCCGGGAGCACTCGCCCCTGCGGCGGGCCGAGGACGCGATCCTGGTCGACACTACCCATCTGACACCCGGGGAAACACTCGCCATTCTGCTCGAAGAGGCCCGGAAGCGTCTGAGCTGGCCGGCTTGACTAAGCCGATTAAACAGAGTAGGATAACGGCTTGCAGGTCAGCCCGCCCGAATCGCAGCGCGAGCCTTGAAAAGTTTTGACCCGCCGCCGCCGAAGGAGCCGAGCTCACCTGTAAATCGAAATCAGCTCAGGAGGAACCATAACAAGCATGGCCGATATCAGTAACGCTAGCGGGAGCGTCGAGGAACGAGGTCTCGCGGCGAGCGAAGAGTCCGGCCTTTCACCGGAGGAGTACGAGCGACTGCTCGATTCGTACAACACCAACATCGCCGAAGGCGAGGTGGTCAAGGGGAAGGTGCTTCAGATAGCGGGCGGCGAAGTCGTCGTCGACGTCGGGTACAAGTCCGAGGGCATCATCGCGCTCAACGAGTTCCGGGACGAAGACGGCAAGATCTCCATTCAGGTCGGCGACACGGTGGAAGTCCTGCTCGAGAAAGCCGAAGACAAGAACGGGTATCTCATCCTCTCGCGCGAAAAAGCGGAGAAGATGAAGGTCTGGGATCAAATCGAAGAGGCCTATACCAACCGGACCATCGTCAAAGGACGGGTCATCGAGCGCATCAAGGGAGGCCTCGCGGTCGACATCGGAGTCCGCGCCTTTCTTCCGGGCTCTCAGGTCGACGTCCGTCCGGTCCGCAATCTCGACAGCCTGAAGGGGCAGGAGCTCGAGATGCGGGTGATCAAGGTCAACAAGAAGCGCGGCAACATCGTCCTCTCCCGCAAAGTGGTGATGGAAGAACAGCTCCAGGGCCGGAAGCAGGAGACGCTCCACGCTCTCGAGGAAGGGCGCGTCTTCCGCGGTGTCGTGAAGAACCTCACCGACTACGGCGCCTTCATCGATCTCGGCGGGATCGACGGTCTGCTCCACATCACCGACATGTCCTTCGGGCGCATTCAGCATCCGTCGGAGCTCTTCAACGTCGGCGACCAGATCGAGGTCGTGGTGCTGAAGTTCGACAAGGAGACGGAGCGGGTCTCCCTCGGCTACAAGCAGCTCTCCCCCGATCCCTGGGATTCGGCGCAGGAGCGGTTTCCCGTGGGCTCGCGCGTCCGGGGGAAGGTTGTGAGCCTCACCGACTACGGCGCTTTCGTCGAGCTCGAGCCGGGAGTGGAAGGCCTCATCCACGTTTCCGAGATGTCCTGGAGCAAGCGGGTGAAGCACCCGTCGAAGGTCCTGAACGTCGGCGACGAAGTCGAGGCGATGGTGCTCCAGGTGGGAATCGACGAAAGACGCATCAGCCTCGGGCTGAAGCAGGTCGAGCCCAACCCGTGGCAGCAGCTCGCCGAGAAGTACGAGACCGGCGCCCGCATCCAGGGGAAGGTCCGGAACCTCACCGATTTCGGCGCGTTCGTCGAGGTCGAGGAGGGCATCGACGGCCTGATCCACATCTCGGACATGAGCTGGAACAAGCGCATCAACCATCCCTCCGAGGTGCTCAAGAAGGGCGACACCGTGGACGCGGTCGTTCTCAACATCGACGCCGACAACCAGAGACTGTCGCTCGGGCTGAAGCAGCTCGGCTCCGACGTCTGGGAGGAGTTCTTCAACCGGCACCAGGAAGGCGACATCGTCAACGGCAAGGTGGTGCGGCTCACGAACTTCGGCGCGTTCGTCGAGATCGAGGAAGGCATCGAGGGGCTTCTCCACGTCTCCGAGGTCGACGACGAGCGGGTGGAGAAACCCGAGGACAAGCTCAAGGTGGGCGACACCTACACGATGAAGATCATCAAGATGTCGGCTCAGGACCGGAAGATCGGGCTTTCGATCCGCGCGGTGCACCGGGACGACTACGAGAGCCATTATTCGAGCCAGGGCTCGCCCAACGCCACTCTCGGCGACGTGGCGGATTTCGGCGCCGACTGGGCGTCGAGCACCCGGGCGAATCCAGAGACCGACGGCGGCGATAAACGCTGATTCGAAGACCTCCGAGGCTCGCGGGGCCTCAAAAAAAACCCGCGAGCCGTGCGGAGGCGGAAGACGTGTGGAGAAATGGATACATCGAGCACGGATAGGAGCCCAGTCATGACGAAAGCGGAGCTCATCGAAGAGGTGTCCCGGGTTTCGGACCTGACCAAGAAGCACTCCGAGATCATCGTGGACACGGTCTTCAAGAGCATCATCAATGCTCTGCACCGGGGCGACAAGATCGAGCTTCGGGGCTTCGGGAGCTTCCGCATCCGCCAGAGGGAATCCCGCAAGGGGAGAAACCCCAAGACCGGCGAGCGCGTGGACGTGCCGGCGAAGAAGGTCCCCTACTTCAAGCCCGGCAAGGAGCTCA
>DAISKN010000795.1:0-3207 GCA_036820975.1 Acidobacteriota bacterium
GCACTTCTTCCTGAGCGAGGCGAAGAATCGCGCGCTTCGGGCCGACTTCGAGCGGATGCGACCCGACGCTCCCGAAGTTCTGAGGTTCGAGATCCGGGTGAAGCTCGGCGAAGAGGAGCAGCGGCTCGGCCGCGAGCTCGAGGCCATCGAGCTCTTCGAAGAGGCCTACGGGCTCCTGCCCGCGGTCGAATCCGAGGTGTCCCCGGACTGGATCGTTCGTTTCCTCTTCGACATCGCCATGGCCTACATGCGGCTCGGGGAAACGCAGAACTGCGCCATGCGGCACGGCGCCGAGGTCTGCATCCTTCCCATCCGGGGGTCCGGGATCCACCACGACCAGGCGCCGTCCCGCCGCGCGATTTTCTTCTTCACCGAGGTCCTGAAACGGGCGAAGCCGGAGAGCGATCCTTACCTCTCGAGCCTCTGGCTAATGAACATCGCCTACATGACGGTCGGCGGCTACCCCGACGAAGTGCCGGACGATTACCGCATTCCCCCCGAGAGCTTCGAGAGCGATGCCGAGTTTCCGCGCTTCGAGAACGTCGCGATGGAGGCCGGCGTCGACAGCTTCACCCTCTCGGGGGGGGTGGTGGTCGAGGACTTCGATCTCGACGGGCACTTCGACATGCTGGTCACGACCTACGCGCCCGACGGGCAGGCGCGCCTCTTTCTCAACGACGGCGACGGGACGTTCACCGACGTCGCCGAATCCGCCGGTCTCCTGGGCATCGTCGGCGGGCTCAACATGGTTCAGGGAGACTACGACAACGATGGCGACATCGACGTGCTGCTCCTGAGGGGAGCGTGGATGGGCAAGAGCGGAGCCGCCTATCCGAACTCGCTTTTGCGCAACAACGGCGACGGGACCTTCACCGATGTCACGTTCGACTCCGGGCTGGGAGACGCTCACTATCCCACGCAGACCGGCTCCTGGGGCGACTACGACAACGACGGGGACCTCGATCTCTTCGTCGGTAACGAGTCCGAAGCCGGGCTCGAAGCGCCGAGCCAGTTCTTCGAGAACCAGGGAGACGCGACGTTCGAAAACGTCGCGGCCCGCGCCGGCGTCGAGAACCTGCGGTTCGCCAAGGCCGTGGTATTCGGCGACTACGACTCCGATCGTCTGCCCGACATCTACGTTTCGAACTTGAACGGTCCCAACCGGCTCTATCGGAACCTCGGGGACGGCACGTTCGCCGACGTGGCGCCCGAGCTCGGCGTGACGGGTCCGAACGCGAGCTTCCCCGCCTGGTTCTGGGACTACGACAACGACGGCGTCCTCGACCTCTACGCGTCGGGCTATCAGGCGTTCATCGACGACCTCGCGGTATTCCATCTCGGCCGACCGCGGGAGGTGGAGAACCAGAAGCTCTACCGCGGCAACGGGGCGGGTGGGTTCCAGGACGTGACCGAGGCGGCGAGGCTCGCCGAGCCGAACGCCCCGATGGGCGCGAATTTCGGAGATCTCGACAACGACGGCTATCCCGATTTCTACCTCGGGACCGGCTATCCTCCCTACTACGCCCTCATGCCCAACGTCATGTACTGGAATCGCGGGGGAAAGGAATTCGCCGACGTCACCACCGCTGGCGGTTTCGGGCACCTGCAGAAGGGGCACGCCGTCGCGTTCGCCGACCTCGACGGCGACGGCGATCAGGACGTCTTCGAGCAGATGGGAGGAGCGCTCGCCGGGGACCGGTTCTGGGACGTCCTCTATCGGAACCCGGGGTTCGGAAACCACTGGATCGAGATCGAGCTCGCGGGAGTGGCCTCGAACCGCGCCGGAATCGGAGCCCGCATCCGCGTCGAGGTCTTCGAGAGCGGCGAGCGCCGGACGATCTACAAGCACGTCAACAGCGGAGGAAGCTTCGGCGGGAATTCCGTCGGGCGCCAGATGCTGGGCCTCGGGCGGGCGGAGCGAATCGTGGAGCTCGAGGTCTATTGGCCGACGTCAGGCCGGACTCAGAAGTTTCCGGGGGTAGCCCTGGATGGCCGGTACTTGCTGCGCGAGGGAGCCGCTCGACTGGAGACCCTCCCGAATCCCGTCCCGTGAACAACCCCGGTCGATGGAGCGCCATCCTCCGCCGCAAATGTCCTCGCTGCCTCGAGGGCAACATCTACAAGGGCTGGTTCCGGCCGAACGAATCCTGCCCGGCCTGTGGACTGGTGTTCGAGCGAGAGCCGGGATACTTCCTCGGCTCGTTCTACATCAGCTACGGACTCGGCGTCGCGACCGGGGTTCCCATGGTGCTCGTGGTGCTCTACGCCGACCTTCCGTTCTACTGGCTGTTCCCGCTGGTGGCGGCCTGGGTCGGGATCCTGAGCCCGCTCCTCGTCACCTACGCCCGCACGCTCTGGTACCACTTCGACCACGTCGTCGATCCGCGGTGATCGGAGCTTCGCCGATTCGGGTGTAGACTCGTGCGAGCGGCCATCTCGATCGGCCGCGTCAGGAGGAACCGGCGATGAAAGCAAAGACCCGGCGCGAGTTCGTGAAGACGGTGGGCACGGGGGCGCTCGCGGGCCTTCTGAGCGAGCGCGCATCGGCTTCGACCGCGGGCGCGGCTCGCGACGTGGTCGTCGTCGGGGCCGGTGTCTTCGGCGCGTGGATCGCGTACCACCTCGTCAAGGCCGGGCGGAAGGTCGCGCTCGTCGACGCCTACGGCCCCGGAAGCAGCCGCGCGAGCTCCGGGGGCGAGACCCGCGTCATTCGCATGGCCTACGGCGCCGACGAAATCTACACCCGGTTTTCCTGGCGCTCGCTCGCGCAATGGAAGGAGCTCTCGCGGGAGGTCGGTCATCCGCTGTTCCACGAGACCGGCGTCCTCTGGATGGCGCGCGACCAGGACCCGCACGCGCTCGCGTCTCTCGAAGCGCTCGCCCGGGTGGGAGTGCCGCACGAGCGGCTGACGCGGTCCGACATGGAGAAGCGCTATCCCCAGGTGGACTTCGGGGCCGTGAGCTGGGCCATCTGGGAACCGCGCGCCGGCGGCCTGATGGCGCGCCGCTCGGTGCACATGCTGGCCCAGGAGCTCGCGCGCCTTTCGACCGAGGTCGTGGCCGGCGCCGCGGTCCTGCCGGGCGGAAAGGGTCGTCTCGCGTCGGTCGCGACCGCGGACGGCCGGAGCTTCGCGGCCGGCGATTTCGTCTTCGCCTGCGGACCCTGGCTTCCGAAGGTCTTTCCCGAGCTCCTGGGGCGGCGGATCT
>DAISKN010000796.1:0-3191 GCA_036820975.1 Acidobacteriota bacterium
CCGGAGGGATCGAGCCTCGACAGCACCCGGGTCATCATGGAGTCGATCGCCTCCCGCGTCCGGGAGCTCGAAGGCGTAGCCGCGACGGTCCTGACCATCGGCGACGACCAGCAGCTCACCCGCAATCTCGGAACGGTCTACGTGAAGCTGGTCCCGGTAGCGGAGCGGGAGGAAACGCAGTTCGACGTCATGGCGCGAGTCCGCGAGGAGGTCTTGCCCCAATACGGCTCGCTCGAGCTTCGCGCTCAAGTCTCCCCGGTGTCGCCGTTCCGCGGGGGACAGAACTCGGAGATCATGTTCTGGGTGGGCGGTCCCGACCTCGACCGCCTCTCGGAGTACGCCTCTCAGTTGATGGAGGTACTGCGAACGCAGCCCGGTGTGGTGGATCCCGACACCAACCTCGTCGTGGGAAATCCCGAGCTCGGGATCCGCATCGACCGGGCCAAGGCCGCGGACCTCGGAGTCCAGGTCCAGGACATCGCGGCGACGATGAACGTGCTCGTCGGCGGGCTCGAGATCACCGACTATTACGAAGGCGGCGAGCAGTACGAAGTCCACGTCCGCGCCGACGAGCGCTACCGCCGCGACGCCTCGGGCATCGCCCAGGCGGACGTGCCCTCGCGCACCGCGGGCCGGGTGACGCTGAAGGACGTGATCGCCGTCGAGGAGGGCACCGGGCCCTCGCTCATCAATCGCATCGCCCGCCGCAGGCAGGTGCTCCTCTTCTGCAACATGGCGCCCGGATTCTCCTCTCAGGCGGTCATCGACGCTCTCGAGAGCAAGGCGGCGGAGCTCGACATGCCCGCGGACTACTCCTACGGGCTCACCGGACGCTCCCGGGAGCAGGGACGCGCGGCCATCAACTTCCTGATCGCTTTCCTGCTCTCGATCATCTTCATGTATCTCATCCTGGCGGCCCAGTTCGAGAGCTGGCTCCACCCCATCACCATCCTTCTGGCGCTCCCGCTCACGGTGCCGTTCGCGCTTCTTTCGATCGTGGTCTTCGACCAGTCGATCAACATCTTCTCCTCGCTCGGCATCCTGGTCCTCTTCGGGATCGTGAAGAAGAACGGAATCCTCCAGATCGACCATATGAACCACCTGCGGGAGCAAGGGATGCCCAGGGCGGAGGCGATCATGGTCGCGAACCGCGATCGACTGCGGCCCATCCTCATGACTACGCTGGCGTTCGTCGCGGGGATGATCCCGCTCGTGATGTCGAGCGGCACCGGCGCCGGGACCAACCGCGCGATCGGAACCGTGGTCATCGGCGGCCAGTCGCTGGCCCTTCTGCTGACGCTCGTGGGAACCCCCGTCGCCTACAGCATCTTCGACGACTGGTCCGGGGGCCTCGCTCGCGTCAAGGACTGGTTTCGCCCGTCCTCGAGTCGGCCGACGAGCGAGCCGTCGGAGGCGGGCGCCGCGAGCCGCAGCTCCCGCCTGGCTTGAGCGTTTCGCCCGAGACAGTTACAATTCCTATTACTGGTCCCCTTACGTCGTTCAAAACTGGATCCATCGCTGCAGCTGAGGTGTAGTTATGAGTGGACAACCCGTACCCCCGCCTCCCCCGGCTTCATCACAGGGCGGTCTCGAGTCGAACGTCGCCGCCGCGCTCGCGTACCTCCCCATTCTCGCGATCGTCTGGCTTCTGGTGGAGCCCTACAGTAAGGATCGCTTCATCAAGTTTCATTCCGTTCAGTCGCTCGGGCTCGCGGTGGTCTCCATCGGCCTCAGCATCGTGCTCGGAATGATTCCGATCCTCGGCTGGATCCTCCTTCTGTTCCTGCCGCTCGGGATCTTCGTCGTCTGCGTGATCTGCGCCGTGAAAGCCTTCCAGAAGGAAAAGTTCAAGCTTCCCCTGATCGGCGACTTCGCTGAGAAGCAGGCGGAGGCCTAGAACCTCTATCCTGGCTCCTCGTCTCGAGTCGCTTCCGGCTCCAAAGGGATGTAGGTGAGAGCCGGCTCCTTGCGGGCCGCCGTCGGCGCCGGCAGCGGGGAGCTCGACGAGGAGATCACGACGGAGGCCCTGTCCATGCGTAGACTCACGCGCGTCCCTTCGGGAGAGCCTGCCAGGTGCCTCTCCGCGATCGCCTTCGCGCGGACCAGTCGGTTGGCGTCGATCACCGGAGTCGATTCGATACGGAGTGGCTCTATGGCTCAGGCCTTCCTGGACCAGGCTCGTGGGACTCACCGAGTCGAGCGTGAACGTCCTGGTACTGATCCTGGGTTTCTTCCTGCCCTACTTCCGGCTCATCGATCAGCTCGCCGCGGGAGCGAGCGAGGTCGATGCCAGCCCGTTCACCGTCGAAAAAGCGGTGAGTCTACTTCTCTCGGGCGCGGTTTGCGCGATCGCCTTCCACTGGCACGCGGCGGGGGCCAGGCGCGGGCGAGCGCGAAGAGGAAATCCGCGTAGAACTATATCCATCTGCGGAAGGCCGGCGATGCGGGCGTGGACGTCGGCGTTCGCGTTCGGCTGCAGGAAGGGAGGCACGGCGACCGCCGCCGCGAGGGACTTCATCGCTTGCCGGCGATTCATCGTTCGCCGAGCTCTCGCAGGAGCGACTCCCCTTCGGCCAGCGCCTGATCCAGATGGTCGAGAAGTCGGTTCGTCTCGCGGACGAGGTGCGTTCGAGCGAACTCCGAGGCGTTGGGGTCGGTTGCCAGACCGGGGAGGAGTGGATGCTCGAGCGCGAGATCCTGGTGGTAGGGACCTCGCTCCTGGTACATCACGCGCAGAAGCGGCCTGAGCGTTCGCACCATCCGGCGCGCGAGCTCCGAATCGGCGCTGCCCCCGAGCGAAGCCTCGATGCTCTCCAGCAGAGCTTCGAGGCGCCGCGTGCGCTCGATCACGGCCGAAAGATCCAGAGCGGGGCCCGTTCGCTCGACCAGGATCGTTTCGAGCTCTGAAGCGGCCGCGCTCAGATCGAAAGGCGGCACCCGTTCGGTCAAGAGACGGTGGAGCGCTTCGACGTAAAGCCTGGTGTCCACCGCGAGGACCTCGAAATCGATCTTGTCGAACGTGTCCTCGGGGGTGTGCCACCACCAGTAGCCGCCGATGTCCTCCGTACGCTCGTGGTTGAACTGCAGGAGCGGGAGCCCGACTCCATAGAACGCCTGGTCGGAGTTCCGGCCCGGCCGGCCCACTTCGGGGTCGGTGCTCGCCTGTTCCTTCACGATCGCGCGAGCGAGGG
>DAISKN010000797.1:0-3190 GCA_036820975.1 Acidobacteriota bacterium
AGGACGCATCGAGAGGATACCTTTCCTCCGGGCTTCCCTCGGCCCGGAGGTGAAACCAGCCGCTCTCGGAAACGGGATAGGACTTCGAGAGGTCGAACCGGGTTCGCTCGCCTTCGAGGGGGAACTCTTCCAGGACCTTGCCGTTGAAGACCAGAATGACCTTCTGGAGCGGGGTGATGCTGCGGACGTGAGCTTCCACGTCGACGGATCCGCCGGCGCGCGCGAGGGCCACTTCCTCCCCCGGGATTCGGCCGTTCACCGTGAGCTCAACCATCGGACCGGTGGAGACGAAGGCGTGGCCCTTCCGAAGGCCTTCGAACCAGGAGTCCATGGTAAGGCCGCGAGCACCGGTATACACGTAGGTTCTCACCGAGCCGACGAGCTTGCTTTGATGGAGGTTGCTGATCGAGTCCTCCCCTCCGGTCGCCGTGACTCGAAGCCCGTTGTTCAGAGTGGCGTACCAGGGGTGGAAGCCGGCGCGTCCGGCGTTCGACCATTCGACCCCATCCGTCGTGCCGAGGGCGGCGTCGACCATGTATCCTTTCGCCCCACCGAGGTCGCCCTCGAGCGGGTCGCGCTCCCCCCCGAAGGCGTGCACGTACCCGACCGTCGCGCCCTGCGCCCTCGCCTTCCGGAACATGTCGGTATTGCTCGGGTAGAGGCTTTCGATCGCGGTCCCTTCGTAGCCCGTGGTGAACGGCGAGATCAGATGGTCTCTCATCCCGAACAGGAACACGTGTCCGTAGAAAGGCGGGCGATACTCCTGCCCGACGACCAGGACCCGCTCCGGGGTCGACAACGGGTGGGGCCCACCGCCAGGGACGAAGAACTGGTAGTCCAGAATGCGATTGTCCTTGTTCGCGACCTGCTCGTTGACGATGTCCTGATCCTCCGCCTCCGACATCATCATCAGGTTCTCGAGCGAGTTCCGAAGGTTGCCGGCATAGTTCATGTGAACGTGCGTCGAGCCGCTGTACCATCCCTTCGCCGCCATGTCCGTCATCGGCTCGAGAGCCACGGTAATCCGGCTCACCTCTCCGGCTCGAATCTCGACCTCTTCGCGCTTCGGCACGTACTCGAAACCCTTCACGACGTGAAGGCTCAGCTTGCCGGCGGGAACTTCGATCCGGAAGTCTCCTCCGTGGTGGAAGAGAGGATCGCCGGCGCCGCTCAGGCGCGCATAGGCGTCGCTCGGCGCGTAGAACTTGCCGTCGGAAGCGGTCAGGTGCACCCGGGAGCCGGTGCGCTCGCCCGTCGCCGTATCCACCGTACGCACCGAGAGCGTCCCCATGGGCCTCTTCCACCGCCGGTCGGTGATGCGAACCGTCCGCTGTTCGCCGCCATAGGTTTCCAGGAGCGCGAGCTGCGGCAGGCCTCCCTGGTTCGAAACATAAGCAATCCACTCCCCATCGGGCGACCACCTTGGATGAAACGCATCGTGCTGGAAGAACGTCAACTTGTAGGGCTCGCCGCCCGCCGTCGGCTGAACGTAGAGGTTCGAGAACTGATCCGCGGCGCCGCTCGTCGAGGAGTACACGAACCTCTTCCCGTCGAGGGAAACGTCGGGGCGCGTGCGGTAGAGCGTCTGTTCTTCGAGGACGGGTTTCGCCTTCGCCATGCCGAGCGCCTCGGCGGGAACGCGGACGACGTTGCCGGAGCCGAGGGGCACGCCGTGGTTCGAGACGAGCAGGAGCTCCTTTCCGTCCGGGAGCCAGGACGGCGTGATGTGCATGTCCCAGTTGCCGAAGTAGAGCCGGTCCCTCCCGTAGTCGTTGTCCCGGGTCACGGCGATCTCGTCTCCGATCCAGGCGCCGTTCCGTATCGGTCGTATGTAGACGTTGAAGTTGCCGTTCGGCTTCGTCGAAACGTACGCGACGCGGCTTCCGTCCGGAGAGAAGACCGGGTCCACGTAGATGAAGTCGTCATTCGTCAGAGGCGAGCTCTCGCCCGTTTCCAGATTCAGGATCTCGAGCTGGATCGTTCGCCCGCCGTCGTCCGCGGTGTAGAGGATCCACTTTCCGTCCGGCGAGACGTCGGGAAGCGAGTGGTACTTCTCGTTATAGGTCAGCTCCCAGGCGCGGCCGCTCTCGGGGTCGACCTTCCAGATGGATCCGCTCATGCCGACCGCGAGCCACTTCCCGTCCGGCGACCAGTCGGGGCCCCAGGGCGTCGAGCTGGGCGCGGGCGGGAAGTAGAAGTTGTACATGTAGTTCCCCCCCTGCTTCGAGGAGGGGTACCTGGACTCTTGAGCCGAGCCGGGCGCCGAGAGGCAAAGCGCCGACAGAAGCGAGAGGGAAGCCGCCGCGAGCCGAAGCATCCTGAGCATCCTGAATTGGCCGGCCATGGGAGCTCCTTTCGTCCCGCGCCGAGGACTGGTCTCGCGAGACGTGGAATTCTAGCCCCGATCCGAAATAACATGTCAACGCATTCGTGATCTCCGATCGCGGGAATCGACGAATACGACCAGCACGTCGATGGCGAGAACGCGTTTGCTCCTGGCGCTCGCGGCGTCCCTGAGTCTCGGCGCGCAAGCGCCGCCGCTCTCCGATCTCGACGGTCGGAGCGTCGATCCGTTGGGCAGGAAGGATATCGAGGCCACGGTCTTCGTGTTCGTCCGAACCGACTGCCCCATCTCGAATCGCTACGCCCCGGACGTCCGGCGTCTGGGAGAGAGCTTCGGCGGGCGCGGAATCGCCTTCTGGCTCGTATTCGTCGATCCCGGAGAAAGCTCCGAAGCGATCCGCGCCCACCTCCGCGAGTACGACTACGGCGTCGAGGCGCTGCGCGATTCCGCTCATATGCTCGTCCAGCTCGCCGGCGCCCGGGTAACCCCCGAAGCGGCCGTGTTCGGACCCGATCGAGAGCTCCTCTATCGAGGCCGGATCGACGACCGTCATTCGGGCTTCGGCCGGGTTCGGCCTCGAGCCACGAGTCGCGACCTCGAGCGAGCCCTGGTCGCCGTGCTCTCGGGGGAGAAGCCTTCACCCTCGACGACCGACGCCGTCGGGTGCTACATCGCCGATCTGCGATGAACGCCCTCGCGATTGTCCTTTCGCTCGCTTCCTCCTCGGCGCCGATGAGCGTGACCGCCGCGGTGTGGATGACCACCTCGGCAGCCACTCCCGGACCAGCCCAGTGGGGCGCGGTGACGTCGGCGGTGAGGTGTTTCACGCGCGGGCCGAGCCCGGCG
>DAISKN010000798.1:0-3180 GCA_036820975.1 Acidobacteriota bacterium
GCCCCTCGACTCTTCCCGTGATCGCCTGCCGGATGCGAGGCTGGTAGAGAACGTACTTCCCGTCCTTCACCACGAGGATTCGCACCTCCGGCTCCCGGATCTCGAGGCGCATCTTTCCCCCCTCGAAATAGAGGAACCCCTTCTCGACCGGATCTTCGATTCCGAGCTGGGGATAGGACTTCACCTGCTCGAGCCGCGCTTTGAGCGATTCGAGCCCGGCCTGGGCGATTCGCATCCGCTCGAGGATCGCCTCGGGCGAAGGATTGAGGAGCGCGAGAGAAAGGAACGACGACAGCAGCATCACGCCTCCTGGACTCGTTGGACGGGCCTTACGGTGCCGTCCTTCATGACGACGGTTCTCTCCGCGGCCGCGGCCACGTCGCGGTCGTGAGTGATGAGGACGATGGTCTGCGACAGCTCCCGGTGGATGGCCTTGATCATCTGAAGCACGTTCTCCGAGCTTTCCGAGTCGAGGTTCCCCGTCGGCTCGTCCGCGAGGAGAATCGAAGGCCCGTGGACCAGGGCTCTAGCGAGGGCGACCCGCTGCTGTTCCCCGCCCGAGAGCTCCGTCGGCCGGTGAAGGAGCTTCGACGAGACTCCGAGCAGGTCGAGGAGCTCGAGCCGCCTCGAGAGGCTCCTCGAGCTTCCGTTCAGCGAGATCCGCTCCTGGAGCCTGAGATTTCCATCGACCGTCAGCGTCGGGAAGAGATTGAACCTCTGGAAGACGAACCCGATCTTTCGCCGCCGGATCTCGGTTCGCTCCGCATCCGAGAGGTCACGGAGCTCCCTCCCCTCGATGCGGATACTTCCGGAGGTCGGCGCCAGGAGCCCTCCGAGCGCATGGAGCAGGGTCGACTTCCCGCATCCCGAGGGGCCCATGATGGCGACGAATTCCCCCTTCTCGACCTTCAAGCTCGCGCCGCGGAGCGCGTGAACGTCGGTCTTCCCGACCCGGTGCGTCTTGGTTACGGCTTCCGCCTCGAGCTGCGCGACGAGGCTACTCATACGACAGCGCCTCCACCGGATCCTGCTGGGCGGCCTTCAGCGCCGGATACAGCGCGCCCGCCATTCCTCCCAGGATCGCGAGCGCCGCGGTCGCGAATACCCAGGACGGGGCGAGCTCCACGATGAGCGACGTCCGGGACATGATGAGCCACTTCAGGACGAGGGTCACCGTCCCTCCGAGAGCGATGCCGAGAAGCGAAAGGAGGAGCGCCTCGCTTTCGATCATCCAGAGGATGAAGCGCTTCGAGCCGCCCATCGACTTGAGGATGCCGATCTCCCGCGTCCTCTCGGTCACGGCGGTATAGAGAGAGAGGAAGATCGTGAGGCCGCTGATGGTGACGGAAAGGGCGATCACCAGGTTCAAGAAGACCTGGAGGCTCGGAATCCCCCGCGCCCACATCCCCGGGATGTCCCGGGTGAAGACGATCTGGTTTCCGGGAAACCGCGCGTCGATCGCCTTCGCGATTTCTTCGGAGGAGGCGCCCGGGTCGACCTTCACCAGAATCCAGGAGCAGCGGTCGGGTGCTCCGAGGAGAGACTGCATCGACGCGAGGGGCATCTTCACCCGCGCTCCCACTTCAGGCTCGTAGACCCCGACGACCTCGAACGGGATGCCGAGGAGCTCGAGCTTCGCCCCCAGTCGGGTCTCGGGATCCCGGGCCCGCTGCGAGTCGACGAGGATCTCTCCGTCGACGCGAGGCGCGCGTCCGCGGACGATGCGAACCCCGGTCACCTCGGCGTAGCTCGAAAGAGGGCCGTCGGCCTCGAAGGCGACTCCCTCGATGAGCTCGAGGCCGATGCCGCGCGCGCCGCTCCTCACATAGCGAGCGATGGGGGTAGCCGCCGCGACACCGGGCATGTCGACGATGGCGCGGGCGTAGGCGACGGGAAGCGTCAGCGGCGCCGTCGTGACACCGGCGCCGAGCCCGCTCGG
Organism: Acidobacteriota bacterium; assembly: GCA_036820975.1. GTDB lineage: Bacteria > Acidobacteriota > Vicinamibacteria > Marinacidobacterales > SMYC01 > DAISKN01. The sequence goes on from DAISKN010000798.1 coordinate 1,940, forward strand.
CGGAAGGAAGAGAAGCTCAGCGGCCAAATTTCCCTCCCTCTGCCCGGAGCTCGCGAGCATTCCCCGCGCGAGTCCGACGGTCACGAGAATGAGCACGACGCCGAGCGCGATCCCGAAGATGCTCGAAGCGCTCCGCACCGGTCGCGCGCGGAGATTGGCAAACACGAGCTCGTCCATGACTGCCGGATACTGCAACTCCCGTTCCATGCGCGGACGGAAGAGTCTGGCGGGGAAACCCGCGCGGCGAGTACGGACGAGACTATCGCTTCGGCTCGGACCTATCCGTTCGGATAGGTTTCACCTGCTCGCGGATAGGCCTCAGGGCGTTCTCGAGCGATTCCCGGGGCACGGATTCGACGAACCTTCGGATGAGCCACTCCGTCCCCGGCGGCGTGTCGCGGCTCAGGCTCACGGACTCACACTCGACGAAGGTCCCGCCGTCGCGCTCCTCGAAGCGCCAATAGGACTGGAGCCGATAGAGGTACCCGCTGTCCTCATCCGGGGGCAGCTCTCTTTCCTTGGCGCTGCCCGCCTCGTCGATCTGACGGATCCGGGTCGCGACGCTCCGGGAGGAGGCGCGTTTCTCACCGTGGCTGCGGTAGGTGACCTCGTGCTCGGTGTTGTAGTGAACGGTCTGGACCTTGGTGCGCTTCAGCCGCAGGAACACGCTGTAGGTCTCGCCTTTCCGCCCGATGAGGCGCGAGGCTTCGACGTCGGGGTAGAACTTTTCGCGGTTCTCGTAGGTCTTGACCCAGGAGAGCACGGAGTCCAGGTCCACACCGGGAAGCGAGATCACTCCGTACCAGTGATGGATCAAGACTCCGGAAGCCTCGATAGGCTTCCCCTCTTCGCTCCGCGTCTTGCGCTCGAGGATGCAGATCTCTCCCTTGCGGATCCTTTCATCGCAGCGAGCTCGGTCCGAAGGCTCGAGAAAGTCGAGCAGCAGGAACTTCGAAGCGGCCGCGAGCTCGGATTCGATCCGCAACTCCGTGATGGCGACGTACTGGTCCCAGGCGCGCAGTCCCCCGGGACCCGGCTCGGAAGCGCCGAGCGCGAGGAAGGCCGAGAGCAGCCTAAGCACGAGCATGTCCAGAAGTTACTACAGATTCCGAAACCCCGCGTATAGATCGGATACGTTGCGATCGCTCAATGGAAAACGACCGGGACGAAGCCTCGGCGGAATACTCGTGGGTCGCGATTTCGCCCGGAAAGGAGATCTCGACAAGGCGCAGCGCGCGTTC
>DAISKN010000799.1:0-3178 GCA_036820975.1 Acidobacteriota bacterium
GCTACAATCCGCTGCTCGCCAAGGACAATCCCGAGCGGGTGAAGCTCGACGCCGTGGTGGAAGAGATCCGGGACATGAACCAACAGGGTCGCCCGGTCCTGGTGGGTACGACTTCCATCGCCAAGAGCGAGAAGCTTTCGCAGATGCTGAAGCGCGGAGGCGTGAAGCATGTGGTGCTGAACGCGAAGTATCACGAGATGGAGGCGGAGATCGTGGCCCAGGCGGGCCGGAAGGCCGCGGTCACCATCGCCACCAACATGGCGGGACGCGGGACCGACATCCTTCTCGGAGGCAATGCGGAGTATCTGGCGAGAGTGGCGACCAAGAAGAAGGCCGAGGAGGGAGAGCTTCCCCCCGGGGCCTGGGAGGAGGCGCTCGAGAAAGCGAAGCGCGAGGTCGCGAGCGAGCACGTCGAGGTCGTCGCCAAAGGTGGCCTCCATATCCTTGGCACCGAGCGCCACGAGTCGCGGCGCATCGACAACCAGCTTCGCGGACGCGCCGGCCGCCAGGGCGACCCCGGAAGCTCGCGGTTCTACCTCTCGCTCGAAGACGACCTGATGCGGATCTTCGGAAGCGACCGCATCAGCGGCCTGATGCAGAAGATGGGGATGGAGGAAGGTGTTCCCATCGAGCACGGCATGGTGACCCGCGCGATCGAGCGGGCGCAGAAACAGGTCGAGGGGCAGAACTTCTCGATGCGCAAGCACCTCCTCGAGTACGACGACGTGATGAACAAGCAGCGCGTCGCCATCTACCGCCTGAGACGGGAGATTCTCGAGGGGAAGGAGCAGCGGGAATACGTGCTCGAGCTCGCGGAGAACGTGCTCGAGTTCCTTCTCGAGACCCACCTCGGCGCCGAAGTCTCTCCCGAGGAGTGGGACGTCGATGCTTTCCGGCAGGCGCTGGGGCGGCAGTTCGGGCTGGATAACGCGGGGATTTCCGGCATCGACTGGGAAGGTCTCAGCCGCGAGCAGATCCGCAAGGAGCTCTCGAACCGCATCCTGGACAAGTACCAGAAGAAGGAAGCGGTCATCGGACCCGATCTGATGCGCACCCACGAGCGCATCATCATGCTGCAGGTGGTCGACACCCAGTGGAAGGACCACCTCTACGCGATGGACCACCTCAAGGAGGGCATCGGCCTTCGCGGCTACGGGCAGCGGGATCCGCTGATCGAGTACAAGAAGGAAAGCTTCGACATGTTCGAAGCGATGTGGGATCGGATCGAGGAAGAGATCGTGAGGATCCTCTTCCTGCTGCAGCCGGTGCGCGAGCCCTCGCTCGAGCTCCGACCCGCGGCGCGACCGCTCCGCCTCTCCTTCAACGATCCGACGGCTGCTCCTTCCGCGCTCGACGCTTCTCGCTCCTCGGCTCCGGGCGCCCCCGGGCCGCGGCGGGAATCGCAGGGCGGCGTGAATGCCGCGGTGAAGACCGTGCGGCGGGACGCCGAAAAAGTGGGAAGGAACGACCCATGCCCCTGCGGAAGCGGAAAGAAATACAAGAAATGCTGCGGGACCGCGTCATAAACTAGACCCGTGCAAGAACCCAAGTTTCGCGATGCGCTGACCTTCGACGACGTCCTCCTCGTTCCCCAGAAGTCCGACGTTCTTCCCTCCCAGGTCGATACTTCGACCCAGTTCAGCCGGAACGTCTCCCTCAACATCCCCATCGTGAGCGCGAGCATGGACACCGTGACCGAGTCGCGGCTCGCGATCGCCATCGCGCAGCTCGGGGGGATCGGGATCATCCATCGGAACATTCCTCCCGAGCAGCAGGCGGACGAGGTCGACAAGGTGAAGCGCTCCGAGAGCGGGATGATCGTCGATCCCATCACCATGTCGCCCGAGCGGCCGGTCAAAGACGCGCTCGCGCTGATGACCAAGTACCGCATCTCCGGTGTTCCCATCACTCAGAAGGGCCAAAATGGGGAAAAGCTCGTCGGAATCCTCACGAACCGCGACCTGAGGTTCGAGACCCGGACCGACCTGCCGATCTCCGCGGTGATGACCAAGGAGAAGCTCATCACCGTTCCCGTGGGGACGACGCTCGACGAGGCGCGCGCCATCCTGCACCAGCACCGGGTGGAGAAGCTCCTGGTGGTCGACGAGAGCTACGTGCTCAAGGGCCTCATCACCGTCAAGGACATCCAGAAGGCGATGAAGTACCCGAGCTCGGCCAAGGACGATCTGGGCCGGCTCCGCGTGGGCGCGGCCATCGGCGTCGGCGAGGCGGCGATCGAGCGCGCAAAGCGGCTCATCGAAGCCAAGGTCGACGTCATCGTGGTCGATACCGCCCACGGCCACAGCCGCGGAGTCCTCGAGACCGTCGAAAGGCTGAAGAACGTGGTCTCCGGAGTCGATGTCGTCGCCGGAAACGTGGGCACGGGACAAGCCACCGAAGACCTCATCCGCGCCGGCGTGGACGCGGTGAAAGTGGGGATGGGGCCGGGCTCGATCTGCACGACGCGGGTAATCTCGGGCGCCGGCGTTCCCCAGATCACCGCCATCCTGGATTGCGCCGAGGTCGCGGCTCGCCACGGAATTCCCATCATCGCGGACGGCGGGATCAAGTACAGCGGCGACGTGGTCAAGGCCCTGGCGGTGGGAGCGCAGTCCGTCATGATCGGAAGCCTCTTCGCCGGGACCGCGGAAAGCCCCGGTGAGACGATTCTCTATCAGGGCCGCACCTTCAAGACCTACCGGGGCATGGGCTCGCTCGGGGCGATGAGCGATGCCACCAAGGATCGCTACTTCCAGCAGGACGTGGAGGCTTCGAAGCTCGTCCCCGAAGGCATCGAGGGGCGGGTCCCCTACAAGGGAACCCTCGCGGGAGTGGTGGAGCAACTGGTCGGCGGCCTCCGCTCGGGAATGGGGTACTGCGGCTCGTCGAGCATCGAGGAGCTCCAGTCGAAAGCGCGCTTTCTCCGAATCACCGCCGCGGGGCACAAAGAGAGCCACGTCCACGACGTCATCATCACCAAAGAAGCTCCGAACTATCAGCTCGACTAGCGAGACGAAGTAGTATTGGACTGATGCCGAATCGGCTGACGCTCGCGGGGCTTCTCCTGGTCGCGCTCGCCGCGTGCGAGCTTCGCTCCAAGCCCCCGCTCATCACCGTCTACAGCCCGACGCTCCAGGTCTCCTTTCCTCTCCCCCAGGGCTGGACCGCGGACGAAGCC
>DAISKN010000800.1:0-3176 GCA_036820975.1 Acidobacteriota bacterium
CGGCGGTGGCGACGCCGAGGTAGGGCGCGAGCAGAAGATAGCTTTCCTTCATCAGCGCCGGCACGTTCTCGACGTGACCGGTGAAATGAAAGCGATCCGCATAACCGCTTCGGTCGATTCGCTCTCGCATGCGCGCGTGGTATTGCGCGTACTCCGGAGGCCATGTCGGGACTCGGCCGGCGATGATCAACTGGACATCTCTTCCCTTCTCGAGAAGAGCCAGAGTGGCATCGACCGCGACGTGGGTCCCTTTGAAAGGGGCGATCTGTCCGACGCATAAGAGCGTGCGCCTTCGCCGCGCGACGTCGAGGACGGCGCGGTCCGCTTCGACAGGAACCTCGCGCCTGGGAAGAGTGTTAGGGATAGACACGAGTTTCCCGGCAAGTACTCCCGCTTCTCTGCATCGGCGCATCGTGAAATCCGACTGGACGACGATCTTCGTGGTGAGGGGCGGGATCACGAAGCGCCAGAGGAAGTCATAGAATCTTCCCCGGCTCGGAGCGGTAGCCGTCCTGAGAAAGACACGGATCCCCATGACGCGCAGGAGCACGAGCGCTGGTGCATTTCGCAGGAGACTGACGAACTCCGGCACCAGCACGTGAGTCGCACCGAACCTCCTCGCGTCCCGCAAGAGCCCGCCGCTGGTGCAGACGATATCCCAGGCCATCCGCAGGAGCCGGACCGGATTCAGGGTGCGGCGCTCGAGGGTGTCATAGTACCGGCCCGTCGAAACGCTGGCCCCTACGGACTCCGCGAGAGTCCGTATGCGGTGGCTCTCCCAGCTGTTGAGAATACAGTGCACTTCGGCGCCTGCCTCTTTCAGGACGCGAAGGACCTCGAAAGTGATCTGCTCCATCCCGAACACCACGACCATACCGCCGCAACAAGCAATCACTTTCGCAGTTCCCCGAGAATCGCCGGCCACGGTGTCTTTCATGGCCTCCTCAGGAAAGAGCAGACGCGCATGCCGCGACAAGGCCCTCGGTGGCGGCTTCGAACGAGTGGGAGCCCGCTTTCGAGAGACACCACTGGCGCTCGAAATGGCCCGTTTCGCGGATCGTCCGCATTCGCTCCAGACTCGCCGCGAGTCCTTCTATGGATCCCGCGGAGAAGACATATCCGGTTTTGTCCGGCTCGATGAGATCCGGACCGCAGCCAACGAGATCGCTGACGACACAGGGGAGTCCCGTCGCCATCGCCTCGTTCACCACGAGTCCCCAGGTCTCGCCCCGGCCGCTGGGAAGAGCCAGGCAATCCGCCACGGCATAGGCCCTGGCGAGCTCCGTCTGGTTGAGGAATCCGACCCAGGTGGCACGAACGGACGACTCCACTGCCAGCCGTCGACAGCGTTCCTCGCAGGGACCACTCCCGACGATGAGCAACCGGGTCTCGGGTCTCGAAAGAGCTACCGCTCGCAGCAGATCTTCGACCCGTTTCTTCGGCTCAAGTTTTCCGACGAAAAGGACGAGGAACTCCGATGGCGATATCTGCCAGTCGCGTCGCGCTTTTTCCCTCGCCCCGGGTTCGAGGAACGGAGATGCTCCCCTGGCGAAGAAATCGTTGTCAACGGCATGAGGCGAGTCGAATATGAATTTTTCTGGAACGCCGAAGGCTTTCAAGTAATGACGTGCCTTGGAACCTACGGCGAGGTAGCGCGTGAACCTCGCCAGGAGCCACCTCGTCCTCGCTCGCCACAGCCCGTCCACGAGCCCCCGGGATCGGCCGTCGAGGTTGCTGTCTCCCCGATAGAGGAGAGGCCATCGTCGCCGCCGGCAGGCCCAGATGCCTCTCACCTGTACGAGCGAGTGCCATCCGCCGACGAGCACGATATCGGGAGTGGTTCGCGCGATTTTCTCTTCAAGATGGGCCACGTCGAGGGACCAGAACGAGTCGCTGCCGAACGAATCCCCGGGCCGCGCCTTTCGAAGGACCTCGTTCTCATAGCCCGCTCGTAGCGGCACGTCCCACTCGAATCGTTCACCGAACCCGACGCCCTGCTGCTCTGGAGAGGGCTCCGTCGCGTACAGCACGTGGAGCTGGAACTCGCGCGCGCGCTCCTCGATGAATCGAAACCAGGGAGAGTAGTACTGGATCGGGTGCGTCATCAGGACGGTCAGCCGGACGCGGCGGCTCATGCGCGCCTCGACACTAGCTCGGTGAAAAGATTCGCGAGCCGGCGAGCCAGGACGCGAGCGGAGTGCTCTTCGAGCACGCTCGGATCGATTTCGACCGCCCCGATCCGAGGACCCTCCACCAGGGAGCGGAGCTTCTCGTAGATCTCTTCTACTTTCGAAGCGACCGGCTCTTTTTCGTCGTAGGTGACGAGCCTTATGGCGTCCGCGCCTGCGGCTCGTCGAAGGATCGCGACGACCGTGCTCTCGCGGTGGAATAGCGCCAGGAGCGAGCGCCCGGCAAGAAGCGCCGGATATAGTTTGCTCGCGGTGTAGTGCCGCTCGCTGCTTCCGAGCAGCAGGATAGCGCCGGAGCTCGACAGCACCGCGAGCGCTTCCAGGTAATCCACCCGGGATGGAACCTCGTGCACGGCGTCGGACACGCCCACTCGCTCGGCTTCCGCAAGAACGACGCCGGGGGCTCCCGCGATAGTCTGGTTGCTGGTTCCTACGAAATGAATCGAGATCCCCTGGTACAGATTGTGGTTTCTCTCTTTCAGGAGAGCCAGCGCCTGGAGAAACGCGCGCAACGTGTCGTGACCGAGAGGCAGGAGCGTCCCGACGTAGGAGATATGGAGCTTGCCATCGGAGCCGTCGAAAAGAACATGCTTCCGACTCCGCGAGACGGCGAAGTCGAAGTCCCGTCTTTCGCCGCCAATGGGAATCTCGATGGAAGGAAGAGCCCGAGCACGCGGAATCCTCTCTCGAACACCGTCGAGTGTAGCGGCGGATACCGCGGTGAGGGCATCGGCTGCACGAACCGCGATGGGCTCCAGCGTCCGCGCCAGAGCGCGCGAGAAACGACTCTTTATATCTGGAGTCCCCGACGCCCCCGGGCCCGCCGTAAGCCCCCATGCTCCCACCCATGGATCTTGATAGTCCAACACGAAAGGGATCCCGGCTCGCTTCTTGAGCAGGAGTCCGACGAATGCCGTATAAGTCGGGTAGACGGTGACGAAGACACAATCGAAGTGAACGTCCCGATGGAGATCGCTGGAGGCGCGC
>DAISKN010000801.1:0-1854 GCA_036820975.1 Acidobacteriota bacterium
GTGCAACATCTTCTCGACCCAGGATCACGCCGCGGCGGCCGTCGTCGTCGGCCCCGACGGGACGCCGGAAAATCCCAAGGGTCCCGCGGTCTTCGCCTGGAAGGGCGAGAGCCTGCCCGAGTACTGGTGGTGCACGATGCAGGCCTTTCTCTGGCCCGACGGGAAGGGCCCGAACATGCTCCTCGACGACGGAGGGGACGCGACTCTTCTGGTGCACAAGGGAGCCGAGTTCGAGAAGGCCGGGAAGGTACCTTCGCCCGAGACCGCCGATAACGAGGAGTTCCACGTGGTCCTCACGCTCCTCGGTCAGGTGCTGGAGGAGCGGAAGGGCTTCTGGAGCGGCATCGCCCCGAACATCAAGGGCGTAAGCGAGGAGACGACGACCGGCGTCCACCGCCTGTATCACATGGAGAAGAAGGGCACGCTTCTCTTCCCCGCGTTCAACGTCAACGACTCCGTCACCAAGAGCAAGTTCGACAACATCTACGGCTGCCGGCATTCGCTCGTGGACGGAATCCTCCGGGCGACCGACGTCATGCTGTCGGGAAAGCTCGCCGTCGTCTGCGGCTACGGCGACGTCGGCAAGGGCTGCGCCCAGGCGCTCTCCGCCCAGCGCTGCCGGGTGGTGGTGACGGAGATCGATCCCATCTGCGCCCTCCAGGCGTGCATGGACGGATTCGAAGTGGCACTCCTCGACGACGTAGTCCAGAAGGCCGACATCTTCGTGACCGCGACCGGCAACCTCGGCATCATCACCGCCGGGCAGATGAAGAGGATGAAGCACAACGCCATCGTCGGGAACATCGGGCACTTCGACAGCGAGATCGACATGGCCGGGCTCGCCCGGCTCCCGGGAATCGAGCGGATCCGCATCAAGCCGCAGGTGGACGAGTGGAAGTTTCCCGACGGGCACTCGATCATCGTTCTCTCCGAAGGCCGGCTCCTCAACCTCGGAAACGCCACCGGGCACCCGAGCTTCGTGATGAGCAACAGCTTCAGCAACCAGGTGGCGGCCCAGATCGAGCTCTTCGCGAACGCCGGGAAGTACGAGAAGAAGGTCTACACCCTTCCCAAAGAGCTCGACGAGGAAGTGGCGCGGCTCCACCTCGAGAAGCTCGGGGCGAAGCTCACGAAACTCAGCCCGGAGCAGGCGGAGTACATCGGAGTCCCCGTCGATGGACCCTACAAACCGGAGCACTACCGGTACTGAGATCGACGCCCGAACCTATTCCCACCGGGACCGGCTTCTCGACGGGAGGCCGGTCCTGGTTCGTGCCATCCTCCCCGGGGACAAGGCGATCCTGCGGGAGGGATTCCACCGGCTGAGCCCGGAGTCCGTATACCACCGGTTCTTCCAGGCAAAGAAGGATCTGAACGAGTCGGAGCTCCGGTATTTGACCGAAGTCGACTTCGTGAGCCACGTGGCTCTGCTCGCGGTTCTCGATGAAGAGGGACCCGAGCTGGGCATCGGCGTCGGACGCTATATCGTCGAGCCCGGTACCCGTTCGGCGGAGGTAGCCTTCACCGTCGACGAGACCCACCACGGGCTCGGAGTCGGAACGCTTCTACTCCAGCACCTCGCGCGCATCGCGCGAAGTCAGGGACTCGAGGAGTTCCGGGCCTACGTGCTGGCCGAGAACCGCGCGATGCTCGAGGTATTCGAGAACGCGGGGTTTCCCCTGGGGCGGCGGCTGGAGGGAAACGTGATCGTGGCGACTCTCGCGCTTGGCGTATAATCCCGCCCCGTGAAGAGCAGAACGCGCGGTCTCGAAGAGCTCTACGACGACGATCCCGCGCTGGCGGACGCGCTCCTCGGACTCGACTCGGATCGACGCCGGGTCCTCCGCGTCATCG
>DAISKN010000801.1:1864-3171 GCA_036820975.1 Acidobacteriota bacterium
TCTCTCGGAAACCCTCCCCTTCGGGCGCCTCCGCCCGCCCGGCCTCATCCCGGCGGCCCTTGCCCAGAGCGAGAAACCCTTCGCCATCGAAGGGAAGGAGGGTCTCATCGTCTTGACCGATCGACCGATCAACGCCGAGACGCCGATCGGCCTTCTCGACGACGAGGTGACGCCGAACGGAAGGCATTACGTCCGCAACAACGGCGTCGTCCCCGAGCGTGCCAGAACGCGCGACCTGACGGGCTGGAGCCTCAGCATCGACGGCGAGGTGGGCAACCCGCTGACGCTCGATCTCGCCCGATTGAAGTCGCGATATCCGAACCAGACGCTCCAGCTCCAGCTCGAGTGCGCGGGAAACGGACGGGCGGGCTTCCGTCCCCCGACGAGCGGTCTCCAGTGGAAGATGGGCGCCATCGGCTGCGCGATGTACTCGGGTGTGCGGTTGAAAGACGTCCTCGAGAGCGCCGGAGTCAAATCGAGCGCCTTCTACATCGGGTATTACGGCGAGGACGCTCACCTGAGCGGGGATCCGAAAGCGATACCGATTTCGAGGGGCGTTCCCCTGGAGAAGGCGATGGACGATTTCACCCTTCTCGCGTGGGAAATGAACGGGGAGCCCCTGCCGGCGCAGCACGGTTTTCCCGTGAGGCTCGTCGCTCCCGGCTGGCCCGCTTCCGTGTCGGGGAAATGGCTGAAGCGGCTCTGGGTGCGCGACCGCGTCCACGACGGCGAGAAGATGGGGGGGAATTCTTACCGCGTACCTCGGCACCCGGTCGAGCCAGGCGCCGACGCGCCCGACACCGACATGGCGATCATCGAAGCGATGCCGGTGAAATCGATCATCACCCGACCGGCGACGGGCATCGAACAGCCCCTGAACGCCCCGCTCCCCCTTCGGGGCCACGCCTGGTGTGGCGACGGCGCCGTTCGGTCCATGCATGTCTCGATCGATTTTGGCGCCACGTGGACGGAGGCGGCTCTACGGCCTCCCCGCAATCCCTTCGCGTGGCAGCATTGGAGCGCCGACATCCGGTTTCCCGTAGCGGGGCATTACGAAGTCTGGGCCCGCGCCACCGACCACGCCGGCCGCCAGCAGCCGATGGTCGTTCCGGGATGGAATCCCGGAGGCTACCTCAACAACGCGATGCACCGGATCGCCGTTCGCGTGGTCTGATGGCGATGCTCGGAGTCCTGCTGGCCGCGGCGCTTCAGAGCTCTTCCGCGGACCTGGCTCCGGGCCCAGGCCGGGAGCTCGTTCTCAACGCCTGCACCGGATGCCACACCACGGAGATCATCGTCTCTTCCCG
>DAISKN010000802.1:0-3151 GCA_036820975.1 Acidobacteriota bacterium
CGACTCCTCGCCCACCCACCTCGTCGTCCTCGACTCCGGGGACCTGGACGGGGACGGCCGCGCGGACCTGGTGACGGGAGGGCTCTACTCGCACGAGCCCTTCGATCGCATGGGCCGGATCACCTGGTGGCGAAACCGTTGGGGCGAGCGGTGAGGCTCGAAGCACTCCTCGGACTCGCGCTGTTCGTTCCGGGCTGCTGGGGGGGCCCGGAGCCTCCGCTCCTTCCCGAGCTCCGAAAGCAGAACCCGGCCTCGATCGCGCGGTTCGTCGAAGCGGATCGAGAGGCGCGCGAGGGCCGGGGCGCCGAGTCCCTCGGACGCCTGGGAATGCTCTACCATGCCTATCAGTTCCTCGACGAGGCCCGCCGCTGCTACGAGATCGCGCGCGAGCTCGAGCCCGCGGAGATCCAATGGATCTTCTATGCCGCCAAGGTGGAGAAGGCGGCGTTCCGGTACGAGGCGGGAGAGGCGCTGTTTCTTCGGGCGCTCGAGATGAGCCCCGGGGATCCGGAGCTCCTCGCCGAGCTCGGGGACCTGTACCTCATGTGGGGACGGGCGGACGATGCGGCGCTCCATTTCGAGAAGGCGCTCGCGCTCGAGCCGCTCCAGGCGCTGGCCGCCCTGGGAAAGGCGCGCCTCGCGGTGCTGCGGCAGGACTGGCCCGAGGTCACGAGGCTTCTCATCCCCCTTCTCGAGCGTCATCCCCGCCTCTCGCGAGCGCACCAGTACCTCGCGGCCGCCTACGGCGCTCTCGGCGCCGAAGACGAGCGCGCGCTCCACCAGGAGGCGGGGAAGTACGGATCGGCGGTTGAGAGCGAGCGGATGCGGGAGATCCACGACCTCGCGGTGGACGCGATCCTCGAGGGCGACCCCGCCCCCGGCCCGGAGCTGCTCCAGGTCAAATGCGCGCGATGCCACGACCACGAGCGGATCTACGACCACGACGAAGAGCGCAGGTGGTGGGCCCGAACCGTTCGCCGGATGCAGCGAGAGGCGGGCTGGGACTGGCTATCCGACGAGGAGGCCGCTTCCGTGGTCGCCTACCTGGCTACGAGGGAAACGTCAACCCGTGCGGAACCAGGTGCGGAAACACGAACGCGTACGCCATCACGATGAGGCCGACGATGGCGCCGAGCGCGATCGAGTGCCAGAGCACGAAGCGAAAGATCTGCCCCTCGTTTCCCACCTGACGGGTGGCCGCGGTCGCGACCACGATGCTCTGGGCGTCCACCATCTTTCCCATGACGCCTCCGCTGCTGTTCGCCGCCGCCATGAGCACGGGGTCGAACCCGAGCTGTTCGGCGGTGATGCGCTGCAGGCTTCCGAAGAGCGCGTTCGAGGAGGTGTCGCTTCCGGTGAGAGCGACCCCTAGCCATCCGAGGAACGTTCCGAAGAACGGATAGAGAATCCCCGTCCGGGTGCAGGCGAGCCCCAGGACGGCGTCGACTCCCGAGTATCGAGTGACGAAGCCGAGCCCCAGCATGCAGGCGATGGCGACGAGAGGCATCCGCATACGATGGGCCGTCGTGAGGAACGTCCGGCCCAGCTCCCGCGGGGAAAGCCCGAGGGCGAAGCCCGACACCACCGCCGCGAGAAAGACTCCCGTTCCGGTCGCGGAAAGCCAGTTGAAATCGAAGAGCGCGGCCTCGGGGACCACTCCCTGAACCACGGGCGCCACCCGCGCCACTCCCTGATGGAGTCCGGGGACGGGGAACACGGGCGTGACCACGTTCAGGACTTTCTTCACCGACGGAAGGCCCCAGAGGAACACGAAGACCGAGAGAATCACGAACGGCATCCAGGCGCGGAAAACCGCCCCCCTCGTCGTCGTCGTCTTCGGCGGCGCCGCCTTCTCTTCGGGGAACCGCCAGATCGAGGGAGGTTTCCAGAACCGCAGCAGGGTCACCATCGCGACCAGAGACACCAGGGCGGCGATGATGTCCACGAGATTGCTGTCCTGGTAGTTCGACCAGTAGAACTGGGGCACGGCGAAGAAGACTCCGGTGACCAGGATCGCCGGAAGCACCGCGAACGTCTCCTTCCAGGGCACCATGGTGCGGACCAGCCAGAAAGGCACGATGATCGAGGTGAACGGGAGGATGCGGCCGATCATCGCGTTCAAGTCCGCTTCGGGAAGCGCCGTCACCGCGGCGAGGGTATGCACCGGGGTTCCCAGCGCCCCCCAAGCCACGGGCGCGGTGTTGGCGATCAAGCACAGGGCCGCGGCATAGAACGGCTGGAATCCGAGACCGACCATGAAAGCCGCGGAGATCGCGACCGGGGCGCCGAAGCCGGCGGCGCCCTCGATGAACGCGCCGAAGGAGAAGGCGATGATGAGCGCCTGCAGCCTCCGGTCGGCGGAGATCGCGGCGACCGAGTCCTTCATGATCTCGAATGCGCCGCTGGCGACGGCGATGTCGTAGAGAAAGACCGCGGAAAAGACGATCCAGGCGATCTTCACCAGGCCGAACGCGACTCCGTACAGAAAGCTCGCGCCCGCGAGGGATACGGGCATGCCGAAGGCGAGAACGGCGATGAGGAGCGCGGCGACGGCGCCACCCGCCGCGGCCCAGGCGGCCCCCACCCGCCGAAACGCGAGCAGGTAGAAGAGCACGACGATCGGGAGGCTCGCGAGGAGCGTCGACGCCGGCCAGAAGCCCAGGGGGTCGTAGTTCTGGTGCCAGGGAGTCACAATGGCGCGGAAGAGTATCCGCGACGCCTCGAAGAGTCAAAGGCCGCCGAGGAACTCCCGAATCGCCTTCAGCACCTCGGGCCGATCCACCCACGCCTGATGCCCCGCGCCTTCGGCGGTTAGAAGGCGCGCGTTCGGAAGCTTTTCGGCCCACTCCAGGCCGGCGCCGTACGGAGCGTTTCGATCCTTCGTGCCATGGACTGTGAGGACGGGATGGCGAAGCCTGGCGACATCCGCCGGCGTAAGGTCGAACCGGGACATCGATCCGAAATGGTGGAAAACGTGGCGGACGAAGTTCGTCGGCCACTCGTTGGGCAGGGAGCAGTTCCCGTGGCCGAGCCTCTCGGCGTTCGCGGGATCGCCCACCAGGAGGACGCGGGTGACGAGCCACTCCTCCTCGCAGTATTTCTCCGGCTGCTCCAGGTGGAAGTTCTCATCGCGGAGGCGTCGCAGCTTCTC
>DAISKN010000803.1:0-3147 GCA_036820975.1 Acidobacteriota bacterium
CGAGCAGGAAGAGGCCATCGCGACGGGCGCGCCGGTCGCGAGGATCTTCGAGGAAGGTCGCGAGCGGTTCTGGAGCGTCGCCCTCCCGATCCAGGGCGACAAGCTTCCGCGCGGCACGTCGGGCGCGGTTGGCGTGTGGTCGAGTCTCCAGGCCGTCGAGCTTCTCTCCAGAGAGACCCGGAGACTCGCTCTCATCGTGCTCCCGATCTCCCTCGCTTCCCTGGTTCTCCTGCTGAGCCTGGTGTTCCGCCGCGTGGTCCAGGGGCCGATGGAATCGCTGCGCCAGGCGATGATCCGCGCCGAGGCGGGAGACTTGACGGCCGAGGCGCCGGTCGCCCGCTCCGACGAGATCGGGTTCATCGCCCGGCAGTACAACCAGATGCTCGCGCAGATCCGGAGGACGCAGGAGGAGCGCGAGGAGCTTCTTCTTCGAGTCCAGGGGTTCAACGAGGAGCTCGCGAAGACCGTGGGGGAGGCCACCGCCGAGCTCAAGGAGCGAAACCAGGACCTTTCGCGGCTCAACGAGGAGCTGTACCACCTGCAGCGGCGGCTTCTCAGCATCGAAAGACGGAGCGTCGCTCAGCAGATGACCGCGCGTCTCGCGCACAAGATCGGGACCCCGCTGAACCTGATCTCCGGCCACGTACAGATCCTGAAGCGCAGCCGCGCCAGTGATCCGGAGCTCCAGGAGAAGCTCAGCCTGGTCCAGTCGCAGATCGAGAAATTGACCGACACCGTTCAGGACATCCTCGACGAGACCCGCGCTTCGCTTCGCCGGGAGCCGCTCGACCTGGATCGGATCCTGGAGAACATCGGCGCCCTCCTCCGGCCGACCCTCGCCGCCCGCGGAGTCGAGCTTTCGCTCCGCCTCGGAGTCCGCGCGAGCGCGGCGATGGTCGAAGGGGTCGAGGATCAGATCGAGCAGGTGTTTCTCACCATCATGCACAACAGCCTCGACGCCATGCCTGGAGGGGGGCACCTCACGGTGACGACCGAGGTTCCGGCCGACGGGGTCCGCGTGCGCATTCAGGACGACGGCGAGGGCATACCCGAATCCGTTCTCCCGCAGATCTTCCGGCCGTTCTTCACCACCAAGGCGGAAGGGAGGGGAACGGGGCTCGGGCTCTCCATCGTTCAGGAGATTCTCGCTTCCCACCGGGCGACGATCCATGTCGAGAGCCTGGTCGGAAAAGGCACGACGTTCACCATCGACTTCCCCCGGGCGCCCGGTTAGTCCTTCAGCTCGAGGGAGGGAAGAGTTTCTTCCCGCTCTTCCCGCTCTTCCCGCTCTTCCCGCTCTTCCCGCTGTCTGGAGCGTACTCAGGGAAGCGGATCGGGGGTCAGGATCGAGAATCCGTCGAACGAGTACTCCCGATTTCCGTCGGTGAGGACGAACTCCGCCTCCGACGCGGCGACGGCATCGAAGGCGTCGCGCATGCGCACGAGGAAGTCGGCGGTCACGAGCGGCTCGTTGTGGGCGGGAAGGATGAAGTCGACGTCGTCTCGAAGCTCCGCGAGGGCTCGTGCCGTTTGCCGATAGACGGCGAAGTCGGACCCCGGCAAATGCGCGTAGAGGGCTCCGGTATAGAACGTGTCTCCGATGAAAAGCAGGCGGTTCTCCCGGTCGATCAGGCAGAGGGCATCGGGCGCGTGGCCCGGCATGAGAAGGACCTCGAGCTTTCGGCCCCCGAGCTCGATCGGCTCGCCGTCCGCGATCGTCTTCGCGATGGCGAAGGGCCTGCTCTCGTAGCGGTCCCGGTCGAAGCCTTCGGGCGTCTTCTTCCAGATCCACCCCTCGCCGACGAACTCGGCGACGTTCTCGTGCTTCTGGCCCCTGGCGTTCGCCGCCGTGTACTCCGTGGCGGTGGCGTACACGGTCGGGAACTGATGGTTCCCGCCCACGTGGTCGTAGTGGGTATGGGAGTTAACGACGATGGGCTCGAGCTCGGTGAGCTCCGAGACCACGGCTCGGATGTCCCCGATGCCGAGGCCGGTGTCGAAGAGGAGCGCTTTCTCCGTCCCGACGACGAGGTAAGAGATCACTTCCTCGAACTGTCCCGGCTCGTAGATGGCGAAGATACCGGGGCGGACCTCGTAGACCTCGAACCAGCCCTGGCTCTCCAATACCTTCGGCAACGCGTTCCACGCGGGGCGGGGGAGCGCATCCCACCAGTTGTCCTTGGAAGCGCCGCGATTCTCGATGAGGGGCTTGTCCGCCGTCCCACAGGCGGCTGCCGCCGCGAGCGCTGCTCCAAGAATCACCAAGGTTCGCATCATGCCGTCGCCGTCCTGGGGCCGCGGATCTTCGAGGCGATGAGTCCCGCCAGCATCCCGGTTCCAACGGTCCAGATGCAGACCCGGAAGACGAGCTGGGCGACGACCCCTCCGAAGAAGAATTTCATCAACGGAGACATGTCCGCCATGTCCGGCGGAAACGCGTCGTAGTGCGTTCCCCAGTTCCCGAAGATGGCGAGGCCCATGATGACGACGACCGGAATGCGCGCCGCGAGCCCGCAGGCGAAGAGAGTTTTCAGCAGGTTCTTCCAGAGCTTTCCCGGGGCATCCGCGAGCTTCGCGGCGAAGTAGACTCCGAAGACCGGCGCGAGCCAGGCGACGCCGATGAGAGCGCCTGCGCCTCCCGCTTCCCTGCTCGCGAGCCAGCCGGGCAGGTTCCTGAGCTCCGCCGTCAGCCGGAGCAGCGTGACAAGGAGGGTGACGAACGCGGGGAACGCGATCAGCTTCTGGATGTTCGGCCGGTTCGGTTGACTCATTGGACTCTCCTGACGAGGGACACTCTTACCCTTCCTGGAGGGCGAGGGCAAGCGAGCCGGTTTGCTTTCCCCCGGCGAGCGCTCGTATTCTCGATCGCCGGATCCGTTGAAATCATGCCGAAGCGCATTCTGGTGACCGACGACGACCCCTCGACCTGCGAGTTCTTCGTCGAGCTCCTCGACGACGTGGGCTGCGCCATCGAGACCCGCCAGGATCCCCGCGCCGCCATCGAGCTCGCGAGCCGGGAGCGCTTCGACGTGGTCGTGAGCGACATCAATTTCGAGCACGCGCTCTCGGGAATCGACGTCCTCAAGGAGGTCAAGCGCGCCCATCCCGATACCGAAGTCGTCCTGATCTCGGCTTTCGGAACGCTCG
>DAISKN010000804.1:0-3138 GCA_036820975.1 Acidobacteriota bacterium
CGGGCTTCGACTACTACTGCTGGGATCTGTATGCCAAGGTCTCTCAATTCTTCCAGGGGGACAAGGAGCGCCTGAAGCTCCGCGAGAGCACGCTCAAGGCCATCGAGGAAGGCGAGGCTCCGGAAGGACCTCTCGGAGCGCTCATCGCCGACAAGGTCGTGCGCTGCCACCTGACGACCATGGACCGGATCGACGTGCGCTACGACCTCCTGCCCTGGGAAAGCGACATCCTGCGGCTGAAGTTCTGGCACCGGGCCTACGAGCTTCTCAAGGAGCGGAAGGCGATCCGGCTCGCGACCTCGGGAAAGAACCAGGGCTGCTGGGTCATGGATCTCGGCGAGAGCGCGGAGAGCGAGGCCGATCCCGATCAGGGCGACGAAAAGGTCATAGTGCGCTCGAACGGGACCGTGACCTACGTCGGCAAGGACATCGCTTATCAGATGTGGAAGCTCGGGCTTCTCGACCGGCAGTTCGGCTTCCGTCCGTTCCATCGCTATCCCGACGGCGCGACCGTGTGGTCGACGACCGCCGAATCTTCCCCGGACGCCCCCGACTTCGGCAAGGGCGAGCGGGTCTACAACGTGATCGACGTGCGCCAGGCCTACCTGCAGAACGTGGTGCAGCGGGGAGTGGCGCTCCTGGCTTCTGAGGAGGCGCGCGAGCGATCGCACCACTTCTCTTATGAGATGGTGGCGCTGACCCCCGCCACCTGCCGCGAGCTCGGCTTTCCCGTGAGCCCCGAGGAAGAAAAGAAGCCCTACCTCGAGGTCTCCGGGCGGAAAGGGCTGGGGGTGAAGGCGGACGACCTTCTCGACGCCCTCGAGCAGAAGGCGGGCGCCGAGGTCGCGAAGAGAAACCCCGAGCTCGACGAGGAAGGCCGGAACGCGGTCGCTTCCGCCATCGCGCGCGGCGCCCTGCGCTATTTCATGATCAAGTTCACCAAGAACAAGGTCATCGCGTTCGACTTCAGCGAAGCGCTCTCGTTCGAGGGAGACAGCGGACCCTACGTTCAGTACGCCGCGGTGCGGGCGGCGAAGATTCTCCAGAAGACCGGACGGGCGAAGGAAGGGGCCGTGGCCCTACCGCCCGACCTCGGAGCTGTCTTCGCCTCGCTCCCTCCCGAGGAGGCCGAGGATCTCTGGTCGCTCGTGCTGGGGGCGACGGATCTCGGAGACGTCGCGTCGACCGTCGTTCGAACCGAAGAGCCGGCGCACCTCGCGCGCCACGCGCTCACGCAGGCGCAGGCCTTCAACGCGTTCTACCATCGCTACCGGGTCCTCAACGAGCCCGACGAAGGCCGCCGGGCGTCGAGGCTTCTCGCCGTGGAGATCTTCTACCGGCAGCACGTGAAGGCACTGGGCCTGATGGGCATCCCGGTGCCCGAGAGGATGTGAGCCGTCATCCGACGTATCACCAACGCACGGTGTAAGAAGGGGGAGGTGGAGATAGGAGATGTGGAGATGAAGAATTTGTATTGTCTCCGATTCATCCCCCTTATCTCCTCCGGTCTCCCTATCCCCTTTTCTTACACTCTTCGACTCCCGCTTCCGCCTCCGCCCTCCGGGCTTTGGCGGACCCGCCGAAGCGCTTCGCGCGAAGGCGGGCGGCTCAAGCCAGCTTGTGGTCGCGCAGCCAGCTCTTGGCCCGCGCCATGACCTTGTCCGAGCGGAACCCTGCCAGTGCCGGGAGCGCGTGGGGTATTTCTTCAGCACTTCTTCGAACTTCTGGAACGCTCCCATCTCGATCAGCGCCTCGTTGAGCTCGTCCTGCAGGGCTTGATTCGGGATGGTCTCGACGAAGTCCTCCATGGTCTGATAGCACTCGCTCACCGAAAGAGAGTGGATGGGCGTGTATCGCTCCACCGGGCCCTCGAGCTCGCCGGTTCCGAACTCCTCGGACAAGGACACGATTTCGCCGGTCGCAGAGTCGTAGTAGTGCCGGATGGTGTGGAGGCTCGACGTGAGCGCCTCGATGAGGCCCTCCAGGTCCGGCTTAGCCACCGCTCGATTCTATGATCCCGAGGGGGGTCGACCAAACGAAGTGCGGCCTTCGCATGAAGCTTCGGCGACGCGCGGGCGGTCAGTCCACGACGCCGAAGTCGCCCGGAGGCCAGATGCGGAGAAACGCTTTGCCGTAGACGTAGCGCTCGGGCACCAACCCCCAGCTCCGGCTGTCGTTGCTGCCCTTGCGGTTGTCGCCCAGAACGAAATAGTGGCCGGGGCGAACCTCGAGCGATTCGAAGCTGCGGAGATCGGCGTTTTGCCCCGCGACATACGGCTCGTCGAGAGGCGTTCCGTTCACGAGCACCGCGCCGGAGCGAATCTCGACGGTCTCTCCCGGAAGCGCCACCACGCGCTTGATGAAGGACAGCTCGGGGTCTTCCGGGTACCAGAACACGACGACGTCTCCCCTCTCGATTTCTCCCAAGTAGTAGAGAAACTTGTTCACCAGGATCCGCTCGCCGTCCTTGAGCTCGGGGGACATGCTGGTCCCCTGGACCTTGAACGCCTGGACCACATAGGTGATGAGAACGACGCAGACCACGACCGCTATCGCGAGATCGTGGAGCAGGTCGACGAGGTTCTGGAAGCGACCGGTCTTCGCCGTCGAAGCGGCTTCGGCGGCGCCGGCCTCTGCGGGCCCCGCGATCGACGCCGCCGCGTCCGACGCCTCCGGCGGGGCGGACGCCTCGGCTGCGACCTCCGGCTCGAGCTTCTCGGAAGCGCCTGTGGAAGTGGATGAGCTCACGGGCTCCTCTCGACCCGGGTGCCGGCGATGCGATCGTGGAGCGCGCGCCGATCCGGGGAAAAGGCAATCAGCAGAAAACCGAGGCCCAGAAGAAGAGAGCTCGCCCCATACCCTGCGAGGCGGAGGAGCGCGCGGCCATAACCGATGGGCGTTTCGCCGGATTCGGTGACGATCGTCAAACCCAGGAGACTCTTCCCCGGCGTCGCCCCTCGGGCTCCCCAGAAGTATACATAGTAGACGAGGCAGAACAGGCTGTAGAGCGAGACTGCGGCGCCGGCTACAGAGGTCGATGGACCCAGGGCGAAGGACGTCATCCACGCGAGCCCACCGAGGAGAAGCGGGATCCCGAGGATCATCTCGTCGACGAGAAACGCGAGGAAACGGATTCCG
>DAISKN010000805.1:0-3132 GCA_036820975.1 Acidobacteriota bacterium
GAGTCGAACCGCGTCGGCATCCTTCTCGACGGCACCCACACAGGAAAACGCTCGACCCTCGAGATGATCGACAGGAGCAGCCTTCCTATCGTCTTCAGTCACTCGAACCCGAGCGCCGTGGCGCCCAATCCGCGAAATATCGACGACGAGCAAATCCGTGCCTGCGCGCGGCGCGGCGGCGTCGTCTGCCTCGCTCCCTGGGGTCCGCTGGTGATGCGCCCGGGAACGAGCCACCAGCCCACGGTCGACGACTTCATCGACATGATCGACCACGTTTCGAACCTCACCGGCTCGGTAGACGCCATCGGCATCGGGACCGACATGTCGCTCGGAAGCTACCCTCTTCGGGAGGACGACCCGTGGGGCGCTCCCGACTACGGAAAGCCGTTCGCGGAGTATGCGGAGAAGGTCACCGCCGATCCGCGCTCACCGAGGCGGAACCTCGACGGGTTCTCGGACTACGCCGAGGTGGTGGGATTCTCGGCGGCCCTCGAGCGCCGCGGATACTCCACGGAGGACCTGAGCAAGATTCTCGGGGAGAACTACCTCAGGGTCGCGTCCCAAGCCTGGACCGGCTGATTCAAGAGAGAACGCAAAGGCGCAAAGACCCCTCGCCTTCCGATTGCGCTTTCCCGGGAACGGTCCGTACAATAGTTTCACAAGCCACAATTTCAATCCGTGTTCCCCCTTCCGGGGTCGGAAAGGTACCGCCATGGACGAGACCATCCGCAGGCGCAGCGGACTCCTCTCCGCCGCCGAGAAAGCGTTCGAGCAGTGCCTCTGGCATTTCCGGGTGGTGATCGTGCTCGGAGTCATCGGGCTCGTCACCGGCTCCTGCATCGTGTTCGTCTACGGAATCGTGGAGACCGGGCACCTCCTCGCAAGCTTCGTGAAGACCATGTGGCTCGAGGGCGGGCACCTCGCCCACGATTCTTCGGGAGGCCTTCTCACCTATAACGCGATGATCATGGGCCTCATCACCGTGGTCGACGACTTCCTCATCGGGATCGTCCTCCTCATCTTCGGACTCGGCTCCTACGATCTGTTCATCTCCCGCATCGACGCCGCGCTCGAGCAGGGCGACATCCGGCCGGACTGGCTGGTTTTCGGGTCGCTCGAGGAGCTCAAGAGCGTTCTCGGGAAGGTGGTGCTGATGATCCTCATCATCAACTTTCTGAGGCTCACCATCGAGACGAACTTCGAGGGACCGCTCCATCTCGTCTACCTGGGCGCGGGGATCGCCCTCGTGAGCCTCGGTCTCAAGCTCACCCACGGCAAGGACATCGAGATGACCAAGGCGGTAATGCGAGTCAAGAGGCATCACCCCGAGGACGACGACCGGCCGAACGGCGAGTCCGCGCGCAAGCGCTCGAAAAAACGCGCCGCCGCGGAAGCTCCCTCACCCGCGGCAGGCTGAAGCGCACTACAATCCGCAGCAATGTGCCGCGCGCGCATCTCCTCCTGGAGACCGGCGCGTGCAAGGAGAAGGACCGTCATGCCGCAAGGAACCAAACGAACGATCGCCGGACTGATTCTTCTAGCGCTCGCCGGAGCTCGACCTCTCGCCGCCCAGCCCAATCCCCTCTGGACCGAAGGCAAGGTCAAGAACTACCTCCCCCACATGACCTGGCCCGAGGTGGAGGAGCTTTCGAAGAAGACCGACATGGTGATCATTCCCGTGGGCTCGCTCGAGCAGCACGGACACCAGCTCCCCATCGGCACCGACAGCCTCAACGGAATCGAGCGCGCCAAGCTCATCGCGCAGCGAGCCGACGTCCTGGTGGCGCCCATTCTCTTTCCCGGGAATTCTCCCTATCACCTGGAGTTTCCCGGAACCATCACTTTGTCGCTGGAGACCATCCAGCGCGTCTACGTCGAGGCCGCCCAGAGTCTTCTGAAGCAGGGGTTCCGCCGGTTCCTCATCCTCAACTCCCACGGCGGAAACGGCGCCGTTTCCCGTTTCATCGCCGACCGCATCAACCACGAGACCGCCGGGATCGCGGTGGAGCTCGGGGAGGCCGCGGGCCCGTTCCGGGAGCGCCGGAGCGATCCCGAGCCCAGGGAGTTCGACCGGCATGGCGGCGTCGGCGAGACCGCGAGCTCCCTCTACCTCACGCCTTCGCTCGTCGACCTCGAAGCCGCGGTCGCGGCAAAGCTCACCATGCCCGACCACCTCGAAGCGATGATTCCCGCGATCGAGGCGGGCGACGCGACCGCGCTTCGGGTCTTCCTCGCCGAGGGTCTGAAGGCGAAGGAGACCGGAAAGCACACGAGCGCCCGGGAGATGTCGACGACCGGCGTCTGGAGCGAGCGCGACCCCAAGGAAGCCACCCTGGAGCAAGGGAAATCCGAGGCCGAGGCGTTCGTCGATGCCGCGGTGAAGTTCATCGAGAGGTGGAACGAGCTCCGGCCGCTGTCGACGGATCGCTGAGCCGGCCGGGCGGATCCACACTACAATGCGCGGCGATGAGCCGCGCCCGGGATTTCGTCTTCAACGCGATAGGAAGCGCCCTGTGGCTCGGGCTCTCCCCAATCGCCCCCGGAAGCTTCGGGGCCCTCCTCGGTGTCGCATACGCCTTGCCGGTTCTCGTCTACCTTCCCATGGCCTGGCGCCCCGTGGCGATCGGGCTCGGCCTCGCGGCGGTGTCCGCCGCGAATCATTTTCTCACTCCCTGGGCCGTCGCCTACTGGAAGGACGAGGACCCGGGCCACTTCGTCCTCGACGAGATCGCCGGATACCTCATGGTGCCGCTCCTCCTTCCCCAGGGAACGCTCTGGCAGGTCGGATTCTGGGGGTTCCTGCTCTTCCGCGTCTTCGACATCATCAAGATCCCACCCGCCCGACAGATCGATCGGAACATGCACGGCTCCTGGGGAATCCTTCTCGACGATCTCGTGAGCGGCGCCTACGCCGCGCTCGTCCTCTACGCCTACCGGTGGCTCGGTCCCTACGCCGGATGGTAGAATAGTTTTCATAACCGACAATCGATGACCGTTACCGGGCCTCTCCGGTCTGCGCGCCCATGTCCACCCAATCTTCGAGCCACGGCACGTTCCGCCAGCGCTCGCGATACCGCCTCGACAACTTACTCGCGAAGGGAAGCAGCGCTCTCTTCGTCTCACTCCTTCTGG
>DAISKN010000806.1:0-3131 GCA_036820975.1 Acidobacteriota bacterium
CGGACCCCGAGCTAGACGTCAGAACCCGTACCTCGCGCCGATCTGGATCCGCCAGCGGGACTGCGTGGGGCTGTAGACCGGGTTCACGACGGCCGTCGGCGCGGCGAACGCGTAGATCGGCCGGTTGTTGGCGGTGTCGTTCCCGGTGACTCCCTTGACGAGGAGCGACAGCTCCATCCAGTTCCGGCCCTGAACCGGCAGCTCCTCCATCATGCGGCGGTCGACGTTACCGGCAATCTCCGACGAGAGCAGGTCCACGAGGGGCGATTCGCCGGTCACGGTGATCGTTTCCTCGACCCCGGCGAGACCCATCTTCAGGGGGACGCTCGCGCTCTGCCCCACGAGAAGCTCCAGGGCCGGGACGGTCAGCTTGGCGAAACCGGAGATTTCCGCTTCCAGGCGGTAGGTCCCGGCGGGCAGGATGGGGAAACGGTACTGACCGTTCGCATCGGTGACGGAAATCTGCTGCCGACCGGTGCTGGTCTCCGTGGCCGTTACGGTGACTCCTGGAAGGACACCACCCTGGTTGTCCGTCACCGTTCCCGACAGCGCCGTGGTTTGAGTGAACGCCATCGTCGACGAAGCAAGGATGAAGGCGACGCAGAGAAGGCGAACGAGACGACGGGAGCTGAACATCGACCCACCTCTTTCCCTCAGATGAGGAACGGTCGATCCGGGCTGGAAGAAACCGGCGCCGCACTGCCGGAGCGACCGGCAATGCCGACGCAACCGTTGTATCGTCCTTTCGCGCCCCTGCTTTTCCGGACCCTGTGGAAGCGAGGCCGCGAAGCGGACCGGCGAACCTGTTGCCAACGCTGGGAGGGACGCTAACGCCAACGGTCGTTCAAGTCAAGAGGTATGCATCGTTATAGTTCCGGAGCGCGAAAGGATTTTCCCCGGCGATAGAGATCGAGCCGATCTCGAATCTCGTCGGCGAGATCCGACCGCCGGCCGGCGACGGCCGCGGCCAATGCTTCTTCCGCGACCCGGACCGCATCGAGGTAGCGGTTTGCCGATGCGTAGGCGGCGGCGAGCGCGTCGAGGGTCTCCGCGTCGCCGAGCGTTTCTCGCGCGCGCTCGGCGAGGCGCACCGCATCGTCGGGCTCGCGGACTTCGTCACGCGGGTGCACCGCCAGAATCCACGCCAGCCCGGAGAGCGCGCGAGGGTCGTCCGGCCGAAGCGAGAGAGCCGTTCGATACTCCCCCGCGGCCTCGTCGAGCGCGTTCGACCGCGCGAGTGCTACCGCCAGATTCAGGTGGGCGAGGGCGTAGCCGGGCCGCAGCCGGACCGCTTCCCGCAACGGCACGATGGCTTCCTGCGGACGACCCAAAGCGGCAAGGACACCGCCCAGGTTATTGAGCGCCTCGGGATAGTCGGGCTTGGCTCGAAGGGCGCTCCGGTAGTGCGCGAGCTCTTCCTCGAGCCTGCCTTTCCGGCCGAGAGCGCTTCCGAGCGTGTAATGGGCTTGCGCGTAGTCGGGATCGAGCGCAACCGCCTTCTCCAGGTGCGCGATCGCCTCCTCGACTTCGCCGCGAGCGAGAAGGACACTCCCCAGATTGTGATGGGCGAAGGCGTAGTCGGGTCGAAGCTCCAGCGCGCGCCGGTAA
This sequence comes from Acidobacteriota bacterium, assembly GCA_036820975.1. GTDB lineage: Bacteria > Acidobacteriota > Vicinamibacteria > Marinacidobacterales > SMYC01 > DAISKN01. The sequence goes on from DAISKN010000806.1 coordinate 1,609, forward strand.
GGGGCTTCGGCCGCCTCGAGCCGGCCTTCCGACTGCAGCAACACCCCGAGGTTGTTGTGAGCCTCCGCGTAGCCCGGGTTCGCCTCGATCGCGTTCTCGAACGACGACACCGCCTCGCTCCTTCGTCCTTCGCTCGCGAGAGCGCCGCCGAGACTGTAGTGCGCCTCGGCGAAGGCGGGCCGGGCCCGCACCACCCGCTGCCACTCGAGGATCGCGTCCGCGGCTCGACCGAGCTTCATATAAGCGAAGGCGAGCTCGTGGCGCACATCGATATTGTTCGCGTCGGCCTCGAGCATCATCTCGTAGCCCGCGACTTCCTGCAGCAGCTCGTTTCTGCGGAAATCGGCTCGCAGTGCTCCGAGATCCTCCGGGTCCCGGGGCAGGACCATGAGGAGCAGGTCCCCCATCTCGTCCGAAGAGCGGGCTCCCCAACGGACTCGCCGGGGCGGATCGTTCGGGTTCCGCGGGTTCGATGCGCTGTTGTCATAGACGTACCGCATGGAGATCCTCGTCCCTCGGGGAAGCGGAACGGGAGCCTCGTAGCGGTACTCGTCCTGCCAGTAGAAATCCCAGTCCCCGATCCGGAGTAGCCAGGTGCGCGTCCCGTCGGGAAGGGTCGCGAAGACCTGCATCTCCCGGCAGAGGAAGTGGGCGTGAGGATAGATGCCGATGGCCTCGACGTCCGCCGGCAGTACGTATTCGTCTTCGACGACGTGGGAGGCATCGCCTGCGGGGATGTCGATGGTCCTCGAGCCGAGTTGAAGAACGGCGGCGCGCTTCCGCGGGGGAACGTCGGTGAAATAGAGGCCCACGGAAGGGCGGATGTCCTCGGGCTTCCCGCTCGGCAGCAGGTGAAGCTGGAGCACGAGGTCGGTCGATGGCTCGATCGGCCAGACCAGAGCCTCGTCACCGTCGAGCGGCACCTTCCCCGGAGACCAACCGAGGAAGAGACCGTCGGGAAACTCCGCGCCGTCGACGAGCATGCCGTCGTAGCCGGGCGCGGGGTCTTCCTCGTCGAGGCGGCGAGACACGCGAGATCGATCGACGAGGATTCGGGCATGATGCACGATCCGCGGATTGCCGGGATGGAGATCGAGGGCGCGAACGTAGGTTCGCGATTCGATCGAAAGCGGAATCACGAAGTTTCGATAGACGTCCTCTCCCGCCGCTGGAAGCGTGTAGCTTCGAGACGCTTCGACGACGAGATCCGGCTCTCCGAGCTGCCAGCTCCGGGAGAGCGCGGGCGCCGCGGGGGGATCGCCCTCACCCTCGAGGGCCCCGCCGTCTACCCAGTCCCTGAGCAAAGAGCGCTCCTCGACGGTGAGGCTCCTCTCCCCGGCGAAGGCGCCGAATCCCGGCTCGGGGAGCCATGGCGGCATGAAAGCCGATTCGGTCACCTCGACGATTTGCCGGGCCCGGTTTCGCGCGTCTCGATAGCTCAGGAGCGGAAACGGGGCCGCGCCTTCCGGCTGGTGACAGGTGGCGCATTTCTCGAACAGGAGGGGGGCCACGTCGCGGTTGAA
>DAISKN010000807.1:0-3124 GCA_036820975.1 Acidobacteriota bacterium
TCACCGTCGATCACAAGCGCGCGCGGCGCGTCTACTTCGACATCCCGATTCCACGGCGCGATCTCTTCCAGAACCCCCGGTACCGTTTCAGCTTCACCCGGCGCAAGCCGTTCGCGACGGTGCTGACCGATTTCGGATGTCCCTACCCGTGCTCGTTCTGCATCATGAGCACTCTGGGGTCGAAGTTCCGGAGCGTCGACAGCGTCATGGAAGAGCTCCGCAAGTTGAAGGCCCAGGGCGTGAAGGACGTCTTCTTCATCGACCAGACCTGGGGCATCGAGCGGAAGCGCAACCTCGAGCTCTGCCGCCGCATGGTCGAAGAGAAGCTGGACTTCGGCTTCGTGACCTACTCGCGGGTGGACGTCGTCGACGAGGAGGTTCTCGCCGCGTGGCGCGCCGCGGGCTGCCATACCCTCATCTTCGGAGTGGAGTTCGCATCGGCGGAGATGCTCAAGCTCTACAAGAAGGGCTACAAGCCGAAGCAGATCGAGGAAGGCCTCGCACTCACCCGGCGCATGGGGATTCGCACCGTCGGGACCTTCATCCTCGGTCTTCCGGAAGACACCGCGGAGACCATCGAGACGACGGTACGCCTCGCCTGCGATCTCCCTCTCGACTTCGCCTCGTTCAACGTGGCGGTTCCGAGGCACGGAACGCCGCTCCGGAAGGAGGCGAAAGAGCAGGGCCTCATCGGGGACCTGCGGGTGATGGATCAGGCGGGCCTTCAGGTGGCGATGCCTACCCAGCACCTCTCCCGCGAGGAGGTGATGCGGCTGAAGCGGCGGGCGATCTTCCGCTTCTATCTGCGCCCCTCCTACTTGTGGCGAAGGCTCACCACCGTCGGCTCCGTGGACGAGCTCGTTTCCCAGCTCCGCGAAGGCGGAGCGCTTCTCTCGCGCACCGTCGGATGGGGCCGGAACGACGGGCCGCGCGAGCCGAACGAAGACTTGCCGATGAAGCCGTGAGGTTCCCCGGGAAATGGCTCGTCGCGGCGGCGGCGCTCGGAGACGCCGGCTGCGGTCCTCCGGCGGATCGCGTCGCCGTCGAGAGGAGCTTCGTCGAGCAGATCGATGACGACGCGGAGGGCGTCGGCCGTCTCGACGGGGTCGCGCTCTCGAGCCGGGGAGGGTTCGAGGTCCGCAGCGTGGCCGTTCACGGCGATCGCCGGCCGGCGCTGACCCTCGAGACGCCGGGATCGGTCAGGCTCCGGAGCGAGGGAATCGAAGCCCCCGTCTTCGATTTCGCCCTTGCCGTCCGCCCCGCGGATGCCGCGATTGCGATCGAGATCTCCGTAAACGGCGAGACGCTCCATCGAGAGCCCTGGGTGGGGGAGCGCGGTTGGGTCGAGCACCGTGTGGACCTGGGGCGGTTCTCCGGAGAGCTCGTGGACCTCGAGCTCTCGTTCGTCGGAGACGAGGCTGACGCGATTCTCGCCCATCCGCGGATTCTCGGGCGGAGCCGCGTCCGCCGGCCGAACGTCGTGGTCTACGTCGTCGATTGTCTTCGCGCCGACCACGTGGGCGCGTACGGATACCCGCTCGGTACCACGCCGAACCTCGACGCCCTCGCGGAAGACGGCGTTCTCCTTTCGAACCTGACCTCCTGCGCCCCCTGGACCAAGCCCTCGACCGCGTGCCTCTTCACCTCGCTTCTTCCCACCTTCCACCAGGCGCGGACGGTGGACGACGCCCTCGCCCGCGAGAGGACTACCGTCGCCGAAGTGTTCCGCGACGCGGGCTACTCGACCGCGGCCTGGGTGGCCAACCCCGTCATCGATCCCCGGGTCTTCTTCTTCAATCAGGGCTTCGATCGATGGGTCGACCTGCGGAGCTTCGAAGAGCGCTCGCGGCGCGAGAACATCCACGATATCGAGACCGACGCGGCGGAGATCACGAGGCAGGTGGTTCCCTGGCTCGAGGAGCATCGGAAGGAGACGTTCTTCCTCTACCTGCATTCGCTCGATCTGCACTTCGGATACCAGCCGCGGCCTCCGTTCGACGCGAAGTTCGTCAGAAGGGACAGCACCGGGCTCGAGCGCGACCGGGAGCTCTACGACAACGAGCTCGCGTACAACGACGCCGAGATCGGAAAGCTCGTAGCCGAGCTGAAGCGGCTCGGTCTCTACGACGACACCCTTCTCTTCGTCACCTCGGATCACGGGGAGGAGTTCGGCGAGCACGGCGAGGCCCGCCACGGGAAGACCCTGTATCAGCAGGCGCTCCATATTCCGGGGATCCTGAAGCTTCCGGGCTCTCGAAACAAGGGGCGGCGGCCCGAGGCGCTCGCGAGCAACATCGACGCCGCTCCCACGCTCCTCGCGCTCGCGGGGGTGGACGCGCCGGAGGAGTTCCAGGGCCGAAGCCTCCTGGACGTCATCGAGAAGGACGCCGCGCGGACCGACCGCAGAGTCTTCTCCGAGGTCGTGGCGCCCAACTTCGTGAGCTATGCCGTCCGCGATCAGCGCTACAAGCACGTCAAGACGCTGGTACCCGAGCTCTCCGCGAGCCTCTACGACCTCGAGGCCGACCCGGGAGAAACGAAGAATCTCCTGGCCGAAGCACCTCACGAAGCGGTCCGTCTGATATCCGAGCTCGAGAGGTTCATCCAGCTCGGTCAGCACGGCATGCACCTGGCAGTCGTGGGGACCGAGCCGGGAAAGGTCATGCGGATAACCCTCTCTACCGACGCGAAGATCGCGAGCGCCATCCGGTTCTCGATCGCGACCGGCGACCTGTTCGAGCAGACCGGCGGGCGGGAGGTCACGCTCAGCTTCGTCTCCGATGAGAAGCCCCGCCAGCTCGTGGTGCAAACGAGCCCGCCGGGCTCGCCGCTCCGGCTCGAGGTCTCGTCCGATGGCCGGCCGATCGCGGAGAGCGCAATCAAGCTGGGCGCTTCCGGCGCTAGGCCCGAGGGACCGCTGCCCCTGGTCCTGAGCCCCGGCGGGCTCGCGGTCACCGCGGGCGAGGCCCAGAGCCTTCTACAGCAGACTCACGCGGGCGTCTGGGCGTGGTACGTCGACCCGGGGAGCGACGATCAGCGAGTCGATCTCGACGAGGACATCCGAAGGGTTCTGAAGTCCCTCGGCTACATCCAGAGCGAGTGCCGCTGAGCCTGTTCAGGCGAG
>DAISKN010000808.1:0-3113 GCA_036820975.1 Acidobacteriota bacterium
GGGTGTTCGACCCGTTCGGATCGAAGCTGGACGAGGATACGACTGGCCAGCCCACGGTCCAGCGCTTCGGCGGCCAGCGGCAGGTGGAGAACATCGGCCTCTACGACTTTCAGGCCCGCTGGTACGACGCGAGCACCGGACGGTTCCTGCAGACGGATCCGATCGTCGAGACGCTCGCCGAGCCGGCGACGGTCAACGCGTATGGCTACGTGCGGAACAACCCGACTTCGTTCATCGATCCCACGGGGAGACAGGCTACTGGTGTCGAGTTCAACGACCGTGGGGATCCTGTGCTAACTGACTTCGATGATGGTGTATGCCACGGCGGTAGATGTCTGACACAGTTCGATCAACAGCTGAGTACTCTCAACCAATCGTTCGGGCAGCCGAACTTCACACCCGTGCCACCGAACCCCTTGCAGTTCCCAGGCTTCTCTCCCGCCCTCGGGAGCGCGGTGGCGTTGTCCCAAGGGAGCGGTAGCTGGGAGATTCGAGCAGCCGAGCCAGCCGCCACGATCTTCGGCTATGACCTTTACACAACTACGCCGGTCTCGGATTTCGTTTTCCCAGAGAGGCGGATTTTCCACTGGTTCCTTGCTGCGGAGGAGGATCTCTTCGTTCGAGCCCTTTCCGGACAGCTCGAGGAGGGCGAGCAATTTGCGATGGTCGTCCCCGGGGGCCCACAAGCGCGCTGGACACTGCGGGAGGCAAAGCAGCTCCTTGCGATGTGGGGCAAGGGGTCGTTCGACACCATCGCAGCAAGCGTTAGGTATCACGCCGCTAGGCACGGGGCGGGAGACGTGTGGACCTACCTTCGTCAAGCCGCGAACTTCAACCGGCGAGGCGCACATGTCGTCACCCGGGAGGGGTCTACCCTCTACCGACGAAAGAGCGGTGAGTTCCTCATCGAACGAGAGGGCAAGATCGTAAGCTATGGGAGGGAATGAGCGACGCTTTAGTACCCAAGCGAGGGCAGCGCGGGTGGGCCTCAGTACTCTTATTTCGCATCTCCGGCTTGTTCATGAGCTCGCGAAGGCAGAGAGGAAGCGCCTCTATGATGCCGAGCTCACCGTGGAGGGGCACGGGTTTTCAGCGTTCCTGGAACTCGAGACGCTGAGCGACACGGTGCACGGTATTGCGTCGTCGCTTGTGAGTCGTGGATCTGTCAATGACCCTGCAAAAGCTCAGGTTGAACTGTTGACATGCGATCCCTTCGCGAAGGCGCCGTTTCTCGAGTGGCTAGAGAGCTTGGCTGATGAGTATCCCCATGTTTGTATCGAGATCGAACTGCTCGACTACTTGCGACTGAAGACACTTGAGCTCTTGAGTAGATGGCCGACATAATTCGCCCAAGGTGATTCGTTCGGGGTTCAAGTTGCAGCGCTTGGCGCCGGTCTTGGCACGGGCGCGCTTGTCGGAGGGGGTACTGCCTACGCCGTCGCTGGCTTGACCGCAGTCTGCCTCCCATGCGGAGTTGCGGTTGGTGTAGGCGCGCTTGCCTACGCTGGCTATGAGCTGTACCAGGACTCGCAGAACGACTTCGCTGGCGTCCGAGGATTCGGCTCTTCCGTGGGCAACGTCCTCTCTGGAAGCGCGACGGCTAGCGAAGCGTTCCAAGTGGGACTCGTTAGCGGTTCGATAGCGGGAGGAATCGCCGGATCGCGCGCAGGCTATGCCGCGGGAAGACCGGGTTCGGAGATCCGAGTCGGGTCCAACATCAGAGTCGCGCCCTTCGGCAACCGAACAGGGCACCCCACGGGACGTTTCACGCACTACCACCGTCGGGTACCCGATCCAAGCAAGCCGGGTCAGAGCTTCCCAGGTCAAGGAATCGGGAGGCATCGCCCTTGGGTTACGAGATCCACCGACACGTCCTTCTGGGATCGGTTCTGATGGCGAGGGCGCCGATCATCGTCAACGAGCGGGGCGACGTGTCGCTCTATGAGACTTTGGCGGAGGCAGAAGTCGCGCTCGAGCCCATCGACGTCGAGAACAACGAGTACACGATCTTCGACTCGGAGGGCCTAACGATGGTGCCGAGGATCGCGGAGGACAGGATCCATGTGAAGCTCTCGGATTCGTCACCCGGGCCGCACGAGCCCGAGCAGCTCCAGGAAGTCCTTCGCAGATTCCTGGCGCGCCTGGAACCCAACCTCCGTGGAGTGGCAGAGGACGAGATCTGGAGATACCAGCTTCCTGAACTCATCGCGCTTCTCCGTGAGGTTCGAGATCGACCTCATCGCTCTCGTCTCCGGCTCTGGCCGTGGCGAGGGAAGTAGTCGCCACCACTACGACAGGAGGCGTTTTCGGTAGGATGAACGCCGAGTATAATCAACCGAGCGGAGGAAAGATCTGAAAAATCAGAGAGTTGCGACTCCACCATCGTCCTAAGGGAGGTTGCCGACCGCCGGCCAGCCGGAGGTGGGCGCTGAGCGACAATACACGCCGTTCCCGCTAGAAGGGCCGAATGGGATGTGGTTTCCAGACCGAGAAGCGAGGGGGGCGCTTGAACGGACCTGATTCGCGGGGCGCTCAACTCATACCAACCTCGACCACCGAATCGCCCCCGACGGCCCACGTCGCTGGACCTGGGGCAGGGAGGGCGACTTCACCGCGCCCGCGGCGGCGAGGACGTCGGGGAGATCGACCACCTCAGCCTGGAAGCGGCCGTGTCCTCCTGCCGCTCCATCTCGATCGGGGTAGCGCTGGCACACTGGCACACGGGCCGCGCCTGCACCGCGTCGGATTCCGCAACGATTTTGGTGTCTACTTGATGCCAAGACTGAGGCGTCCCGAGCTCGGACTTCGGCCGATTCGCTCAACGCGGCTCGCCCTCGAGGGCGGAGGACCTTGAGCACATCTTGAGCACGGGGTCCGCGAGAGAAAGCCTCACGATTCCGGAGCCTTGTCTCCTGACTCCCCGGGTTCGAGTCCCGTCCGCCCCGCCAGAATTCGTTGTATTCCGAGGGAGTTGCGCGGCCGGATTTGCCCTGGATCCACATCGGATCTACATCCGGATCGACGACGCGCCTCGGCCGCGGCTTGATGACGCTCACCAGCGCCAGGTCGCCGAGCTTCGCGTAGCGCTCCGTCGAGCGGCTGTCGGCGTGGCG
>DAISKN010000809.1:0-3110 GCA_036820975.1 Acidobacteriota bacterium
CGCCCGCGGGCGCCAGAACCGCGCCCTGCTCGAGGAGCTTCAACCCGGTCAGCGCGGCGCCGATCTTCCCCGAGAGGTAGATGCCGTCGCCCGCCCTGGCGCCCGATCGCAGGAGCGCGCGCTTCCGCAAGGTGGCGCCGACGACGGTCACGTCGACAAATATCCCGCCGGGAGACGATGCGAGGTTTCCTCCGACGAGGCTCGCCCCGAGCTCCCGTGCCCGCTCGTGGACGCCGGCGACGAGCTGCCACAGCGCCTCGACGTCGCTCTCGGGCGGCACGCAGAGCGAAAGCAGGACACCGAGCGGCTCTCCCCCCATGGCGGCGATGTCGCTCGCGTTCACGGCGACCGCCTTTCGCCCGAGGAACCTCGGCGGCATCCATCGGCGCTGGAAGTGCACGCCTTCGACGAGGGAGTCGGTCGTGAGAAGGAGGCGCTCGCCCGCGGGTGGGTCGAGGATGGCGGTGTCGTCCCCGATGCCGAGGACCACGGTGTTGCCCGTCGAGGGGAATCTCTTGGGGAGCTCTCGGAGGAAGGCGTCCTCTCCGAGCTCCGAAAGGCGCATTCCTTAGTGCTCGCCTCGGTCTTCGCTCAATGCGGTGGGGCCCGACCCCAACCGCTCCGGGCCGAGGGCTCCGCTCGACTCGCGGTTTCGACGAAGCCTCGGCGAAGTCGAACGCTCCCGCCTCCGCACGAGGCTATGGCGGGCGGCCGAAGCTTCAGCGAAGGCGGCCGCTCGCGCCGGGTGCGGAGGATTCGCGCGGCACCCTGCATTGGTGGCCCCGCCGTGCCGTGTGAGGAATTCTATTTGAACCACCTGTTAAGGCCGGGGCCGCGCCCCGACGCTCGTCGCGAACTCACCCGAAGGGAGCCATGCTCGGAGACGCCGGGTTGAGCCCCGTTCAAATAGACGTTGGTCCAACAAAATCACCTCATCACGCACACGGCAGGGCAATTCGAATCGCACCCTTCGTACAGAGCCCTCAATGCCGCGGGCCCCACCCCCACGGCCTGAAGATGCCGGCGAAGCAATCCCCGCCCGGCGGGCCGGGCTCGCTCCGATCGCGCAGGCTGCAGATGCATTCTTCGGCAGCCTGCCTACGGAAGCGCCGGCGAGGTCTGGGTCGGCTCGCGCAGCGATTCCTCGAGCGCCGTAAGGAGCTCTCGAGCCGTCGCCTCGACCCGCTCCTCGCCCGAACGATGCCGCTCCTCCAGCTTGAAGAGCTCGTCAGCTACGTTGAGCGCCGCCAGAACCGCCACCCGGAGCGGATCGGACGTCCCCGTCGACTCGGACAGCGTCCTCATCTTCGCATCCACGTACCGCGCCAGATCCTCGACGTAGGTGCCGTCTTCCTCGGCTCTCAGGCTGTAGGTCTGTCCGAAGATCGTCACCGACACCAGACTTCCGTCCGACTTGGCGCTGTCGCTCTTCGACCCCCGTTTCCGCGTTTCGCTCATAACCCGGTCATTCTAAGCGAACGTCGACCTCGCTCAAAGCCGTCAGAGGTCTATTCGCTCGATTCGCTCCAGAAGGTTCTGCACCTTGGCCCGGATGATCTTCCGCTCGTCCCGAAGGAGCTGGACCTCCTCGTGCATTTCCGTGGAGGGCGCGGAGGGCGCCGGGTGCGCGGAAGAGCCCGAAGCGGCGGGTGGAGCGCTCGCGGGGAGCGCTCCGAGCTTCCGGTGAAGCTCGGCGATCTCCGCCGTCAGCGAGTAGTTCGCCTCGCGGAGCTCGGCGATGAGCTTCGTCGCCCGTTCGACCCGATCTCTGAGCTCCGCGAGACGGCTCTGGGCCTCGTCTACGCTCGGCTTTTTCTCACCCACCGCTTCGACTCGGGCGTCTGAATCGACGGCCTCAGGTCGCGTTGAGCGCCTGGCGGGCGACCGTCACCAGCTCCGAAAAGGCCTTGTCGTCGTGGATGGCGAGCTCGGCGAGCTGCTTGCGGTTCAGATCCACGCTCGCCTTCGAGAGTCCGGCCATGAACGTGCTGTAGGACATCTCGTGGGCGCGCGCGGCGGCCCCTATGCGAACGATCCACAGGCTGCGGAAGTCGCGCTTCTTCTCCCTCCGACCGCGGTAGGCGGATACCAGAGCTTTGTCGACCGCCTGCTTGGCGGAGCGATAGAGCTTGCTCTTGGTGGCGCGGAATCCTTTCGCGAGCTTCAGCACCTTGCGGCGCCGGTCGCGGCGGTTCGTACCTCTTTTTACTCTAGGCATCTCTCGAGAATCTCCAGCCCGCTCCTTCCAGCGGTCTCCTCATTCAGGAGTACGGAAGAAGCGGCGAAATGAACGAATGGTCGGCTTTGGAAACCAGGGTCGACTTCCTCAGCTTCCGCTTTCGATGTCGTGTCTTCTTGGTCGCGATGTGCTTGGCGAAGGCGTGGCTGCGCTTCAGCTTTCCCGTAGCCGTCCTGCGGAAGCGCTTCGCCGCACCCCGATGGGTCTTCAATTTCTTTTTCAAGAGCTACTCCAATCCCTCGATGTCCTCGCCGTTGGTCTCCACCGCGACCCGGGCCGGGGCGCTGCTCTCGCGGGCGGACTTCAGCTTTTCCACGATGGACTTCTTCGGAGAAACGATCTGATACATCTGGTTGCCTTCCATCCCGGATCGGTTCTCGACCAGCGCGATGTCCTTGAGCTCCGCGGCCAATCGATCGAGTATCCGGACGCCCAGCTGACCGTGCGAGCGCTCTCTTCCTCGAAACATGATGGTGGTCTTTACCTTGTTTCCCTCCATCAGGAAGCGCTCGACGTGGTTCTTCTTGAAGTTGTAGTCGTGCTCATCGATCTTGACCCGGAACTTGATTTCCTTGACCTGGATCTGCTTCTGGTGCTTCTTGGCCTCGTGCGCGCGCTTGTTCTTCTGGTACAGGTATTTGCCGTAGTTCATGATCCGGCAAACCGGCGGGTTCGCCTTGGCTACGATCTCGACCAAATCGAGCTCTCGCTCGCGGGCCATTCGCAAGGCGTCCTCGGGCCTCACGATTCCCACCTGCTCGCCCTTCTCGTCTATGAGCCGTATCTCTCGCGCGCGGATCCGCTCGTTCACTCGGGTCGATCTATCGATGTGGCACCTCCTGGATTACTCAACCTCTAATCGAAACTCACC
>DAISKN010000810.1:0-3109 GCA_036820975.1 Acidobacteriota bacterium
CTATCTCGGGTTGGGCCTCGCCTCGGAAGGCTTTCAGGTCGTGGCGCTCTTCGTGGTCTACGGCGTCTACTACGGGCTCGTCGAGAGCGCGGGCCGCGCCTTCGTCGCCGATCTCGTTCCCGACGCAAGCCGCCTCGGAAGCGCCTACGGCCTCTATCACGCCGTCATCGGCGCCGCGGCTCTTCCCGCGAGCCTCGTCGCCGGAATCCTCTGGCAGGGAATCGGAAAGTTCGCGGGCTTCGGCCCGCGGGCGCCGTTTTTCTTCGGCGCCGCCCTGGCGCTCGCGGCGACCGCGGTGCTCCTCACGGTCCCCCGCGGAAACCCTGTGCTATCCTCGCCGGAATGAGCTCTTTCCGCTATCAGCCGATTTTCGAGCTCGGCGAGGACGAAACCCGGTACCGCAAGCTCACGAGCGATGGCATCGGTGAGGTGGAGGTTCTCGGGAACAAGTTTCTCGTCGTCGAGCCCGAGGCGCTCTCGCTTCTCGCGAGCCAGGCGGTCCGCGACATCTCGCACCTCTTCCGCACCTCTCACCTCGAACAGGTGCGGAAGATCCTCGACGATCCGGAGGCGAGCGACAACGATCGCTTCGTCGCCCTTCAGATGCTGAAGAACGCGAACGTCGCCGCCGGCATGATCCTCCCCTCCTGCCAGGACACGGGTACCGCCATCGTATTCGCGAAAAAGGGCCAGTACGTGCTCACCCGGGGAAGCGACGAGGAGGCGATCTCGCGCGGAATCTACGAGACCTACACCCGCACCAACCTGCGGTACTCGCAGATGGCGCCCCTTTCGATGTACGAGGAGAAGAACACCCGTACCAACCTCCCGGCGCAGATCGAGATCTACGCCGACGAGGGCGACGAGTATCACCTCCTTTTCATCACCAAGGGCGGGGGCTCGGCCAACAAGAGCTACCTCTATCAGGAGACGCGCGCGATCCTGAACCCCGGGACGCTCGCGGACTTCATCGAGAGCAAGATGAAGACCCTGGGAACCGCCGCGTGCCCTCCCTATCACCTGGTGGTCGTCATCGGCGGCACGTCGGCGGAGTGGACGCTCAAGACGGTGAAGCTCGCGAGCTGCCGCTACCTCGACCGTCTCCCGACCACGGGAAACGACCTCGGACGGGCGTTCCGCGATCTCGAGCTCGAGAAAGAAATCCTCGATCGATCGCGAAAGCTCGGCATCGGGGCCCAGTTCGGAGGCACCTACTTCTGCCACGACGTCCGGGTCATTCGCCTGCCCCGGCACGGCGCGTCTCTTCCGGTCGGGATCGGTGTCTCCTGCTCCGCCGACCGGCAGGCGCTCGGGAAGATCACCCGCGAAGGCGTCTTTCTCGAGAAGCTCGAGACCAACCCGGCGCGTTTTCTTCCGGACGCGGAGGCGAAGGACCTGGCGCGCGAGGTGGTTCCCCTCGACCTTCGCCAGCCGATGGCGGAGATCCGCAAGGCGCTCTCGCGCTATCCGGTGAAGACCCGGCTCTCCCTCACCGGGCCCATCATCGTGGCCCGAGACATCGCCCACGCCAGGCTCAAGGAGCGCATCGATCGCGGCGAGGGTCTGCCCCAATACTTCAAGGATCATATGATCTACTACGCCGGCCCGGCGAAGACCCCCGAGGGCTACGCCTCGGGATCGTTCGGTCCGACGACCGCGGGACGGATGGACTCCTACGTCGACCTCTTCATGGAGCACGGCGGGAGCTACGTCACCCTCGCCAAGGGAAACCGCTCGCGCCAGGTGACGGACGCCTGCAGGAAGCACGGAGGGTTCTACCTCGGCTCCATCGGAGGACCGGCCGCCATTCTCGCCCTCGAATCCATCAAGAAAGTCGAGGTCGTCGAGTACGAGGAGCTGGGAATGGAAGCGATCTTCCGCATCGACGTCGAGAACTTCCCCGCGTTCATCGTCGTAGACGACAAGGGAAACGACTTCTTCTCGCAGCTCACCTGAACGTCGGTCGTCGAGGATGCTCTCCGCGATGTCCCCGACCCGGCGCAGGTATTCCCGCAGTCGGCGGCCGGGCTCGTCTCCGGTTCTCCTGACGGCCCGGCGTCAGGAGACAAATGCACTGGATCATTTTCGCCCCTTCGCCAGGGCGCGCTAGAAAGGCGCTGTGGCCATGAGCTCGATTCCACTGGCGTCGGCCATGGAGCGCTCCGACAAAGAGGACACAACCCTCCTCGTCGTCCTCGCCGTGACGCTTCTCCTCTGGTCCTCGGCCTTCGTCGGCATCCGCTATGCGGTCCGGCACTACCCTCCCGGCTCCCTCGCGCTTCTGCGTTTTCTCATCGCGTCGTTCCTTCTCGGCGGATATGTCTTCTGGAGAAAGGCTCCGTCCTCCAGCCGAATCGCGTCGCTCAAGGATTGGGGAGCCTTTCTGACCCTCGGCGCGACCGGCGTCTTCGGATACCACATCGCGCTCAACTACGGCGAGCAGACGGTCGAAGCCGGCGCCGCGAGCCTCCTGGTGAACACCACGCCGCTCTTCACCGTGCTCCTCGCGGTGCTCTTTCTCGGCGAAAGGCTATCGCGCCGGGGCGCGCTCGGACTCGCGGTCGCGTTCTCCGGCGCCTCGATGGTCGCCCTCGGCGCCGCGAACGGTCTCACCCTCGACAAGGGCGCCGTCCTGGTGCTTCTGGCGGCGGTGGTCCAGGCGTTCTACTTCGCTCTCCAGAAGCCCATGCTCGGCCGCTTCGGAGCGCTCGAGCTCACGACGAGATCGATCTGGTGCGGCACTCTTCTCCTTTCCGCGTTCCTCCCCGAGCTCGCCTCGACCGTTCGGGAAGCGCCTCTTTCCGCGACTCTCGTGGTGGTGTTCCTCGGGGTGGGGCCGTCGTGCTTCGCCTACGTCGCCTGGGCCTACATCGTCTCGAAGATGTCCGTCTCCAGGGCCGTGGGCTTTCTCTATCTCGTTCCCGCGCTCGCCCTCGGCACCGGGTTTGTCGTTCTCGGCGAGATACCGAGCGTCCTTGCGGTCGTGGGCGGCGCCGTCACCATCATGTCCCAGGGAGGGCTCGTCGTCGAGGATGCCACCAGCTATGGCCTGTTCAACATGCTGACCCTCGGATCGACGGACAGCAACCTGTTCGTGAAGGACATGGGC
>DAISKN010000811.1:0-3107 GCA_036820975.1 Acidobacteriota bacterium
ACGTCGCGCGGCGCTTCGACACCCATGGCGAAGCGGACGAGCCTCGAGACCCCGAGACGCTCCACTTCGGCTTCGGCGGTGAAGTACTCGGAGACGCTCCGGTGGTGGTTCACCCGACTCGCGAGGCCGTCGAAGCTGAGGGCGTAGCGAACGACCCGTGTCATGGCGAGTACGTCGCAGAAGTGGCGGGTGGCCGCGTCGTCCGCGCCCGAAAGCCGGAAGCTTACGAGCGATCCCGGAAGCGCGTAGAACCGCTCGACGATCTCCCGGTCCGGATGATCGGGAAGGGACGGATGAAACACTTCCTCGACCGCGGCGTGGCGATTCAGGAAAGCGGCGACCTCGGCGGCGCCTCGCGAGCGTTGCTCGAAGCTCTGCCGTGCGCGGTCGAGGCCGGAGAGTACCGATTTGCATCGCCCCTCGTCGAGGATTCCACCGCGCAACGCCAGGATGTCCATGCAGGCATTCATCTCGTCGATGCGGTTCGAAGCGACGTAGCCCCACAGGTTCCGGTCCCGCCCGTCGAGCGCCTTGGTGCCGCTCCCGACCACGAAATCGACGCCTTGATCCAGGAAAGGAGTGCGTACACCCCGCGGGGTCACGATGGTGTCGTCGACGACCAGGCGAAGGCCCGGACAGCGCTTCCGTCCCTCGCGGGCCATCGAGACCAGCCGAAGCGGATCGAACGCGCGCATCAGCGGGTTGGTGAAGATCTCGACCATCACCAGGCGGGTGCGGTCGGTTACTCGATCGAGGATCGTTTCGACTTCGTCGTCCTCGACGAGCGTGAAGGCGATTCCGATCCGCTTCTCGAGCCATGCGAGATAGGCCTTCGTCTTGTTGTAGATGCTCCGTGCCACCACCACGTGGTCGCCCGCTTCGAGAAGGGCGTCGAAGAGGACCGCCGAAGCGGACATGCCGGAGTCGGTGACGACGGCGGCGTCGGCGCCCTCGAGCGCTTTGACGCGGGCCACGAGCTCGCGGCTGTTCTCCCCGCCGTAGCGTGCGTACACCTGGGGGAGCTCGGACCAGCAGAAGGACCCGAGGAAAGTGGCGGCGGCCTTTCTCTCCTGCCATTCCACCATCCGGGCCGAGCCCATCAGGTCCGCGGTCACGCTCTCCCCTTCGGGGCTGAGATGCCCGCGGCCGAAGTGGCGGATGTTCTCGTCGATCGACTCGTGCAGCTCGACCGTCGCCGGGTCCATGGCGCTTCGGGGAGGAGGCGTCGATCGGAGGAGGCTCTCGGTTTCCTGGGTCATTGGTCTTCCCGTCGTCGGTCCAAAAGCGAAAGGCCCCGTCATCCTTCCGGATGCGGGGCCTTTTCGAAAAGCGTTATTCGCTATACAGGCGGCCCGCACCCGGCGGTAGTCGCGCCGATACACATAGGCGCGACGACGCAATGCATGGTGCGAGTGCCCGAGAACATGAAGCACCCATTTTAGCGGCGCCGTGGCTCCAGTCAAGGGAAAAGGGTGCCCGGCCACTCATCGATCGGATAGGGCTCCATACGTTCTTGGTGAGACGGTGAGTCGGTCCTCCTCGAATTCGAAGCAAAAGGTCGGGAACGATTCTTGCTCTTCATGATTAGGAGGGCGAAATAAGTCGCCGGCGATTTGGATTGCTTCTGTTCCTGCTTCTCTGCGCCTCGACCTCGGTTCGCGCGGGGAACCGTCCGGGCTTGAACGCGGAGGCGGGCGCAAACTTCAACGGAGTCTTTTTTCCCTACGCGGCTGAGGGGGTGATTTCGAAGAGGAGTCGAAGGAGACGCCCGAGTGCAGCTGCTGGCGCAACTTCGGCGCCATCGTGGGTGGGACTTCTGCTTTCGTCGGATACGTTCCGTTCGCGTTGAGCGATTCCCGGATCGGAGTGTCCGACAGCCAGAGGCCGGTCGAGCGGTCGGCCGTGACCGCCGACACCGCGGTTCTCGGCTACTGGATCGGCAAGAACTTCGATGGGCGCTAGGCCTTGGGGATCCTGCCTAGCGGCTGCCGTTGGACCGAGGCGAGGTAGCGCGAGAGCTCCTTCGCGAGCTTCTCGACTTCCTCCGAAGCCGAGCGAGCGGCGGCTAGCTCGATCGAGGAGCCGAGATCGCTGATGACGTCGAAGCCGTAGCCCTTGCCCGTACCCTTCATGTTGTGGCCGATTCGGTGTGCGGAGTCGAAGTCTCCGGAGGCGGCGAGCTCGAGAATGAGGCTGACGTTCGTCTTCTGATTCTCGAGGAATCTCGGCACCAGATCCTGGATGTCGGGACCGATTCCGACGACGTCGTCGGGGAGGCTTTTCCCAGGGTCGACCTCGATCTCGATCCGCGGCGCGAGCGGCGACGAAAGGAACTTCGCCACCATGGCGTTCAGCGTCCGGCGCTCGAGCGGCTTCTGCAGCACCGCGGTCGCCCCGAGGTGAGGCACCGTTTCAGCTCGGCGGGGTCGCTGTGCGCCGTCAAGGCAACGATCGGGACGCGGTTGGGCGCGGTCTCGCTCTCGCGAATGCGGACCGTCGCCTCGAAGCCGTCTGCGGCACCATAGCGCTGCGGGAGCTCAGGGCTACTTGCTGGGCGTATCGGGTCGGAATTCTCGCTTTGGGTGGGGTTGTGGGATGGGGCAAGCTCGAGGTGCTTTCTAACCTGCACGGGCACCGTGGGCTCGAGCCAAATGATGCTCAAAGACGTTCATGATCTCTTGCACTCGATCCACATCCAATCTCAAACGATCGTACATGAAGCGAATCGTCAAGCGATCCTGAAACGAACTGACGACCAATGCGACGAATTGTTGCGGCGGGGGACAGATGAAGACCGAGAAATCGGTCATCTTCAATCGATGATCTTCCGGCCATCCTTTAATAGCTCCAAGATTCGTAATCATCATCGAGGGTGGAAGCCTCACGAGGTAGTCGTAGAGTCTTTCGATTCCTTCCCGGGTAGCGGGATGTTCGCTACGCGGCGGTATGAACGAGTATCCGAGGTGCACCTCTCCGCGATCGAACCTCTGGTGTAGCTCACTCTTGTACTGCCTCGCCAGCTCCCAGAACGCGGAGCGAATCTCCCCGAAGACCGTCGTCCCCTTACTGAAGGCCTCCCCCACTATCCTGAGGATGCCCTCGAGGCG
>DAISKN010000812.1:0-3096 GCA_036820975.1 Acidobacteriota bacterium
GCAGCCGGTGACGGGTGAGGACAAGATGACGATACGCATCGGGGTGATCGGAGCGGGCTGGGTGGCTCGTTCGCGCTACCTGCCCCGGCTTGCCGCCGAGAGAGGCGCCGCCCTGGTGGCGGTGTTCGACCGTAACCCCGAGCGCGCTTTCGATCGAGGTGCCGTCAGGGCGTCGAACGTCGAACCCGACCTGGGCGAGCTCTCCGGGGCGGTAACGCTTTCGGTCGGTCTCGATCGAAACCCGGAGCTCGTCGTCGAAGGGGAACACCACCGGATGCGAGCCCATGCCGGCGTCGCCCCGCTCGATGGGAAAGGCGACGAGGCTCATACCTCCCTTGAAGGACGGCTCGTACGGGATCTCGACTTTCGCCAGGCCGTCCTTCGGTTTCACCATGAGCGCTCGAAGGACCTCGTCGTCACGGGTCAGGAAGACAGCCAATCGGGAGAGCTCGGGAGGGGCCTCGAGGCTCGCCTCGATCGTCTCCCCGGGGCGATGGAGGGTGCGGTCCATGTGGACGTCGAGCTGCGGCCAATCATCCGTCCAGACTTCTTCCATTCGTCGCCCGACTCGGCCCTGGGCGTCTCGAGCGACGAGAACCAGATCGACTTCCCCCCATCGTCCCGACCGGGCGACGGGCGGAATCGCGAATCGCTCTATCTTCGCCACGCCGTAACGGTTGGTGTGAGCCGTGGCCAGCACCCGACCGGGCCGGTCGTCGTCCCCCAGGGCGTGGACGGTGACGTCGCACTCGAGCGGCGAGCCGTCGGCGGAGAACGTCGAGAGGTAGAAGTCGAACGGAGCGGACGCGCTGGCCGGCACCGGCCCGTCGATCCAGTATACGTGGACGGGCTCTTGGGTGATTCGCAAGTCGAATCGCCGTTCCTCGGTCCGACCCGTGCTGGCATCGGTGACGTAGGCCTGGAAGTCGAGGTCGTCGAAGTACCGCCAATGACTGGATTCGAGCTCCTCCTGGTCGCGGCTCAAGTCGATCTCGACGACGAATCGCCCCGTGGAATCGAGCTCACCCGTCCACTCCTGCCTGCCCTCGGCGGCCCACGTCCCGCGCCGATAATCCCAGTAGCGCTTCTCAACGCGCGAGAGCCTCACCCGTCCGCTGGCAACTGCCTCTCCGAACAGATACTCTGCGCGCACCTCGACCCGCGCTCGCTCGCCGGGGAGATAGAAGAGTCTATCGGGCACAGCCTCCACGACGAATTTAGGAACGTCGTAGCGACTGACCCGCACCTCCTTGCTCGCACCGCTCGAGCCCCATCGGTCGCTATCGAGCTCGGCGTGCACCCGATAGCTCCCGAGTCGAGTGCTTTCGGGAATCGGCCAATCGACGAAAGCGATGCCGAATCGAGACGTGGTCGTGTCGGCTGCGAAAACCAGGCGATCCTCCTCGTCCGTTACCTTGAAAGTCGCTGACGCTCCTTCGATGGCGCGGCGGGAAGCATCCAGAGAGAGGAGCCGCATGTGGAGCGTCTGCCCGGGCTGATAGAGGCTTTTGTCGGTCGTCAGCAGCGGAATTCCCGCTCGATAGACGAAAAACTGGTCTTCCTTTTGGAGAGAGACTGGACCCTTGGATGCGCGTACCCGCAGCGTCGCGTCCCTCCCTTCCACCGCCCCGGGAAGCGGGAGGTCGAGGACCCCGATTCCTTTCGAGTCCGTCGTCGCCGATGCGCGACCGAGGTCCTTGGCGTCGTCGGAGAGAGAGCCATCGAGGAGAACACCCACAACCGGAAGGTCGGTTGCCGGGTGACGCGCGGCGACGATGACCCGGTAAGACCGTCCCGCGCGGGCGTATTCCGGGTAGACAACGTCGAGCTCGAACAGATCGTCGGTGAGCTCGGAAACGGAGATCGCACCTCCCAGAGGAAGGATCTCCGACGCCGCGCTCGAAGGTGCCAGCCGGTACCGGGTCCGGTAGTAGGGGAGCTGAGAGCCCTCAGCGGGGTCCAACCCGTCGAGCGAGGGCTCGACCCTGACGTTCGCCGCGGTTCGTCCCGGCCGCAGGAGGAGCACTCGCGTTCCCCGGGAGACCACGACGCCCTTCGGATCGAGTATCTCGACCTCGAGGGAAACTGAGACCTCGGCGTGCGAATCGTTGTCGATGGGAAGGGAGAGGCGGGTCTCGCCGCTCTCTACGGATAGCCGGGCGCTCGCCTCATCGACCCGCAACTCCCCGGAGGGTAGCGCGAGGAAGACGAGGGTGGAAAGAAGAGCCCTGGAGAACGCCATACCCCACCTCGTTTCGTAGCGGGAAACGAAGCCCCTCCATCAGCGTAGCATTTTCCGCGAGATTCCGATTCACTCCATGACCTTGAAGAACCCACGCCAGGCAGCTTGCCCTCCCACGAGAAGGTCGGCGCGGTAGGTCGCCGGCGGCAAGCTCCCGATGCTGAGACGCCACACGGTGTGGCTTCGGGTGTAGGCCTTCAGCTTGAGGCGCTGCGGGCCGCCCTGGAAGAGCCGGCGGTTATCGAGGTCGTACAGCTCGAGCCAATAGTCGGTGTCGATTTCGGCGAGCGGGTTCCAATAGACGAAAACGACGACGATGCCGACAGCGCGCGAGAACTCGGACTCTCCCGCGATCGGTGCCAGGCCGGAGCCGAGCTTCTCGTCGTCGATATCGCGGAGAAGGAGAGCCTGCCCGATATGCTCGTTCTCGACGAGCGGCTGCATGAACTCACCACGCTCGAAAAGCGTCTGGAGCGTCACCGGAGTGCCGGTGGAACCGACGTCGATGCGTAGTAGCGGAATCGCGGTCCCGACGGCGCTCTCCGGAGAGGGAAGGTTCCGAGCGAGCCGCATATAGTGGCTCGACGTCCAACCGGGCCGGATTCCGGGAGACACGACGAGGCCGACCGCTTCCCCGTAAGCGTTCAGAACCGGCGACCCATAGGCGGCGGTGGTGACGGGAAAGCTCATACTCAAGCGCTCTCCAGATTCGGGTAAGTTCTGGAGCCCGACGATTTGACCCTCTGCGAGAACCCGGTTCCCCTCGAAGGGAACGTCGAGCGAGTAGCAACGGTCGCCAATCTCCGCCGTACCCTCGGCGGCAAGGGCAACCGGCTCGGCTTCGAAATCATGCT
>DAISKN010000813.1:0-3095 GCA_036820975.1 Acidobacteriota bacterium
CTACGCTCGTCTTTACGGCAGCTGGAAAAAGCCGGAGCAGCCCCATGCCCGAGGTATCTCGTCCGTCCCCTCGCACTCGAGAAGGTCTAATTCGCCCGGCGCGAGAACGAATCCAGGGACTTTCGCCACCACTCCGCCGCCCGCATCTGGGTGATCGCGTCGGGAAATCCGTGCCGGGCCGCGTTCTCCCGCGGGATCTCGAGCCAGCCGAAATGACGGACGGTGACCCTGGTCTCGTCGCCGACGGGAGCGAACGTCACCTCGACCCGCGTCGTCTGGCCGGGCGCGAAGGCCGCCTGGCGCCAGTCGAACGCGAGGAGCTCGCCCCGGCGCCACTCGGTCACCCGCCCGATCTCGAAGACCTCTCCGTCCGGTAGATGGGCGAGGAGCCTCCCGCCCTCCTCGCCCTCGAAAGCGAGAACACCGTCGCCCCGGGGTGTGATGGCGAAGAGCGGATCGGGGCGCCACCACTCGCCGATCTCCCGGGTGAAGGCGTCGAAGGCGCGCTCCGGGCTCGCCCGGACGCGCAGCGCCACGAGAACCGACGACGTCATTTCCTCCCCTCTTTCTCGAGGTGCGCTTTGAACGAAGCGAGCTGGCGGGTCCATCGACGCTCGGTCTCGTCCGCCCACTCCTTGAGGCCGCGGATGGCTCCGGATTTCAGCGAGTACACCCGGACGCGCGCGTCGAAGTCCGGATGCGCCTCTTCGACCAGGCCTCCTTCCTTGAGCGCCCGCAGATGCTTGCTCATCGCCGGAGAGGAGAGGCCAAGCGCCTCGGCGAGTTCCCCCGCCCGCCGGGGCCGTTCCCGGAGAAGCTCGACGGCGCGGCGCCGGTACGGATCGGCGAGCGCCGTCAGCACGCGATCCAGAGACGCGGCGCTCACTCGTACATCTTCGTCGTGAGCCCGCTCGCGCGATCCCACTCTTCGGGGGTCACCTTCTTCACCGTCTGGCCGAACGTCCAGATGTGGCCCTCGGGATCGCGCGCGCGATAGGTCCGGTCCCCATAGAACTGATCCTCCGGCTCCATGAGGATCGCAGCCCCCGACGCGCGCGCTCGCTCGCAGTGCCGGTCGATGTCCTTCTCGAGCTGGACGTGCACCGACTGGGTGTTCTTGCCGCCGAGGGAAGCCGGACTCCGGTGATCGTCGCTCCACTCGCTCCCGACCATGATCAGGCTCTCGCGGAACCGCATCTCGGCGTGGCCGATGTTGCCGTCTTTGTCGGTGATGACCATCGCCCGCTCGAAACCGAACGCCTTCTCGAGCCAGTCCAGTGCGGACGCGGGGTCGCGGTACGAGACCGCGGAGGTGAGGCTGTTTCGTTTGAATTCCGTCATTGGATATATCCTTTCTGATACTGGCAATATTTACCACAATTGGCAGATATATACCAGCCCGGAAATGGACGGGGATGACGCCGTCTGGCGTCGCCTATCGAGCCGGGCTTGAAGCCCGCTCGCGGGAACGACCGGCCGGATCTTTCGCGCGCAGCGAGCTCACTGCATCGAGAACCGATTCGTCTCGTTCGGGCCACCTCTTCCGAGGGCCTCCAACCTCTCGTCGAGAGGCTGTCGAGTCTCGTGCTCGAGGTACCCCTCGACGAACCTCCGGCCCTCGATCTCGACCACCCGAGGGGTCTCGCTGCGGTCGAACCGTGCGCCGCAGGCTGCGAGAGGCTCGTGCGAGGGCCAGCCCTCCTCCGCTTCGGGGCTCGTCGGGACGGGAACGACGAGAAGCGCCACCGCGTCAAAGGCGTCGTCCCTGAGGGGATTCATCCCCTCCATTCGTTCCTCCCGATAGCGCGGCGCTCGAACTTGGGCGCCCTTCCCGGAGTGGCTATGGTTTCCAGGATGGGTTGGTTCTTTCCCCTTCTCTCCCTTTCGGCGTGCGTGCCGAGGCAGACCGGCACGGACCAGGTTTCCGACATCAACTACATCTTGACGACCTCGAACGACGAGGCGTACGACGACGTCGCCTATCCCGCGGCCGATGAGGCGATGGAGGAGCTGACCGGCCCGGGGGGTCTTGCGAAAGGCTGCGCCCTCGGACTCGTCATGAACGGAAACGTCGTCTACCTCAAGGGGTACGGCCTTGCGAACGCCGAAGCGGGGATCTCCTGGGACGTGGGCACGGCCTCCGCGGTGGGATCGGTCGCGAAGACGTTCACCGCTCTCGCGCTCGTTCGGCTCGCGGAATCGACCCCGCTCGATCTCACCAATCCGATCAACGACCACCTGAGCCCGGATTCCGACTTCGGCGGGGAGACGCTCGAATCCGCTCTCCTCCACACGAGCGGGATCGGAGGCGCGACGAAGGACGAGGCTTTCGCGCCGACCTGGGGTCCCGGGCCGGACGACGACGACTACCCCGTCGAGCATCCCATGTCCCATCCGAGATACGCGTACGATGCCTACTCTCCGTACGAGCTCCATGACCCGCCGAACGGGACGACGAGCGGCTACCCGAACGGAATCTACTCGAACGTCGGCTACTCGGTCCTCGGAGCCGTCATCGATTCCCTCGCCCCGGGCGGATACGAGAGCTACGTATGGCACGAGGTGGGACGAGGACTCGACCTGTATCACGGCTCGAAGACGATGGCGCTCGGCCACTCCTGGAGGGACGGCGATATCCCGAACTTCGCCCGCGGATACGAGGGCGGAGCGCCCGTGGAGATGTGGGACGGTCTCGGGAGCACAGAAGGCTGGGAAGGACCGTCGGGCGGCTGGACGATGACGATCGGAGACCTGGCCCGCTTCGTGGCCGCGGTCCAGAGGCGCGAGATCCTGAGCGAGGCCAGCTGGGCGGCCGTAACTGCTCCGAAGTCGTGGGTCATCGACGGACCCTATGGCTACGGTATGTGGGTCGAGTCCTGGATCGGATATCCCGGGGTGATCGAGCTCTGGCACGGCGGCGACATCCGGGGGTACAGCGCGCTCTGGGCATCGTTCGAAGGAATCGACGACCATCCCCCGCTCGGCGTGGCGATGCAGTGCAATCAGGAGGGGGCGGACACTCTGAAGAACACCGCCCTCGATCTCTTCTGGGAATACGTGAGCGACCGTCTCGTGCCCGAGCTCTACCTGGGCTC
>DAISKN010000814.1:0-3086 GCA_036820975.1 Acidobacteriota bacterium
GCCATCAGAGTAGCGAGTGGAAGCATGAAGAAGAGGATCTGCGGCTGCTCGAACGCGAGGTACTGGAAGACCAGCTTTCCCTTGATCCGGTTCTGGAAGGCGTCGGCGATGACGTCGATGAGGAGCCCGAGGACGTAGACCACCACGAGCGCGGCCAGTATCAGCAGGAAGTACCGGGTGAACTCCCGGGCCACGTACCGGTCCATGGTGTTGGGGAAGCGGAGGGAGAAACGCGGCACCCGCAGGATCACCACGGGACGACTCTCTCCCGCCTTCGCCCGAGGACGACCGAGGCGCGCGCCGACGGCGCGGGTCAAGCCCAGAAGAGAAGGAAAGCGGATCGGGGCCTCGCGCGCGGCGCGGACCAGGAGGAACAAGGCCGCGGCCCCCATCACCAGGTTCGCGGCCCACATCCCGAGGAGCGGCGAAATCCGTCCGTTGTTGGCCATGCTTTCGCCCACGTCGATGAGGAGGTAGTACACGAAGAGGATCGAGAGGCTCGCGACGAACCCCCACGAGCGGCCGTCGCGCCGGTTCCGGATGCCGAGCGCGAGCCCGAGGATTCCGAATACGAAACAAGCGAAGGGGATGGAGAACTTCTTGTGGATCTCCGTCAGATAGACGGGAAGGCCGGTCTCGGTGTACGCCTTGTGGAGCTGGCCGAGGCGGAGCTCGCGTGCGCCCCTGGGCACGTCGAAGTCCTCCGGCGGGAAGAAATTCGCCGTCGGAAGCGGCAGCCAGATTTCCGCGGAGGCCTGCCGCTGGTAGTCGTCGGGCTCCAGCTGCGATACCTGATGCAGCTCCGCGTTCTTGAGGTAGAAGGAGACCGTCCTTTCCTCGCGGTTCACGAGGAGCCGCCCCTCTTCGGCGAAAGTCACCCGCGGTGAGTCGGGAGAGGCGAGATCGGCGAGGAGGACGTTGTGCCAGTACTCGGCGCCGGTCGGCGTGTCCATGACCAGGAACATCAGGTTGGGGAAGAGCCGGTCGTAGAACACCCGCGGCCGGACCTCGGTACCGGCCTGCGACGTCATGACCTGAAACAGAAGCTGGCGCACCCTCTGGTTCGAGTCGGGAAGGACGGAAATGATGAGGTGCGACGTCGCCAGCCACCCGACGGCGGCGGTCACCAGAATCGGAAAGAGGAGACGATAGAGGCTGACGCCGCTCGCACGCATCGCGACGATCTCGCTGTCCGCGGAGAGCCTGCCGAAAGCGATCAGGACTCCCAGCAGAAACCCCATGGGGATCGTGAGGCAGAGAACGCTCGGGAGGAGGTTGAAGAGGATGCCCGCGGTCTCGGAAGCGGTCGCCGACTGCGTCACCAGGCGTTGGGCGAGGCGCATGATCTCGTTCAGGAGGAGAACGAACGTGAAGACGCCGATTCCGAGCAGAAAACTGGGAGTGACCTCCTTGAGGATATATCTGTCGAGGATGCGCAGCATGCTCGGAAGTGAGCGCAACTTAGCACAGGCACGGCGCTTCCACCACTTCGCCCGATTCCCACAAGGAGTCCACCACATCTAGTGGCAAATCCCCTTGACCCCTCCCTCCCTTGTGGGTAGACTCGCGCTCTCGGGAAAACGACGCTCCATAGAGCCAGAGGGGTTGACGCGGGCGGAGCGGCCCGGGGGGAGAAGCGTGAGCCGTGCCAAAAGCCGCGCGCAATAAAGAATGAAGCTGGAACGTCTCGACATCAGCGGATTCAAGAGTTTCGGGGAAAAGGTCGAGCTCACCTTCCACGAGGGTGTGACGGCCATCGTCGGCCCCAACGGCTGCGGAAAGAGCAATATTTCCGACGCCATCGGCTGGGTTCTCGGAGAGCAGAGCGCGAAGAGCCTGCGCGGGCAGAAGATGGAGGACGTCATCTTCAACGGGAGTCAGGTGCGGCCTCCGCTGTCGCTCGCCGAGGTCAACCTCCACGTCTCCAACATCCAGTTTCCGGGCGAGGAGGAGGACGACAGCCTCAATCGAGCCGCGCCGCGCAAGAGCGCCCGGGGGGAAGTGGTCGTAACCCGTCGTCTCGATCGCAACGGGGTGAGCGAGTACCTGATCGACGGAGTCTCGAGCCGCCTCCGCGACGTCCAGGAGCTCTTCATGGGAACGGGCGTGGGGACGACCGCCTACGCCATCATCGAGCAGGGCAAGATCGGCCTCATCCTCTCGAGCAAGCCCACCGATCGCCGAACGTTGATCGAAGAGGCGGCCGGCATCACCAAATACAAGTCGCGCCGCCGCGCCGCGGAGCTGAAGCTCCAGGCGGCGCAGCAGAACCTCTTCCGGGTGAACGATATCGTCTACGAGATCACCCGCCAGATGAACTCCCTCAAGCGGCAGGCGGGAAAGGCCCGCCGCTACCGGAAGCTGTCGGAAGCCCTCACCCGGCTCGAGAAAGTCGTGGCGGTGAAGAAAGCCCGTCTTCTGGACACCCGCCTGGCGGAGATCCGGACCCGCCTCGGACAGATCGGAGACGAAGAGCTTCGCCGGGTGACGAGTCTTTCGACGACCGAGACCTTCCTCGAGCGCGCCCGTCTGCTTTCAGCGGAGAAGGAGCGCGAGCTCGCCGACACCCGCGAGAGGCTCCACCAGTTCGAGCTCACGATCGAGTGGCTGGATCAGGGCATCGAGCGCGACCGCCGCCAGATCACGGAGCTCAACCAACGCCGGGGCGAGCTCGCGGTCGAGGCGAAAGAGCTCGAGGAGCGCCACGGGCCGGTTCTCGCGCGCCTCGAAGCCAGGGAAAAAGAGGAAGGCGATCTCGCCCGGGAGCTCGGAGGGCGCGAAGCGGACTCCGAGGCCCATCAGGGGCGTTTGAAGCAGGCCTCGACGTCTCTCCTCTCGCTCGAGTCCTCGATCGAGGATCGGAGAGGCGAGCTCGTCCACCGGATCAGCAAGATTGCCGCGCTCAACAATTTCCTCCAGGGGGTTCTGGCGAACGCCGAAAAAGTTTCGGCGGAGCTCTTCAAGCTCGAGTCCGAAGTCTCCGAGGTCGAAGCGGACAGGGCGCGGCTCGAGAAGGCCTCGGCCGAGGGAAGGCTCGAGCTCGAGGCGGAGCGCGAGAAGCGCGATCGCCTGAGGAGCGAGCGGGA
>DAISKN010000815.1:0-3076 GCA_036820975.1 Acidobacteriota bacterium
CGCGGCAGTTGCTCGAGGGGTAACAAGCCAGGTATCGTCGTTCCCGTTGTTGGACATCGAGGATCTCCTCACTCGGCTCGGACGCGGCGACGCTCGCGCCCTCGCGCGGGCGCTCACCCTCGTAGAGGACCGGGCTCCGGAAGCGCCCGAGATCCTGCGGCGGGTTTCCTCCCGGGCGGGCTCGGCCACGATCATCGGCATCACCGGGCCCCCGGGAGTCGGCAAGAGCACGCTCGCCGATGCTCTCGCCCGGAAGGCCCGCGCCGACGGAAAGACGGTGGCCATCCTCGCCATCGACCCCACTTCCCCCCGCTCTGGAGGGGCCCTTCTGGGAGACCGGGCGCGGATGGATCTCGATTCGTCGATTTTCATCCGCAGCATGGCGACCCGCGGCCACGTCGGAGGTCTCGCGGACGCCGCTTCCGAGGCGTTGCTCCTCATCGAGGCGGCGGGGAAGGACGTTATTCTCCTGGAGACCGTGGGGGCGGGTCAGGACGAAATCGAAGTCACGGCCGCGGCCGACGCGACTCTGCTCGTTCTCGCGCCGGGGCTCGGAGACGAGATCCAGGCGGCGAAGTCGGGAATCGTGGAAATCGCCGACGTCCTGGTGGTGAACAAAGCGGACCGTGAGGGGGCGGAACTTCTGGAAAAGGACCTCCTCGCGGTCGCCTCGGACCGGCCGGTCCGAAAAACGATTGCCACGCGCGGCGAGGGCGTCACCGAGGTCCTGACCGATGCCCTCAGGATCGGCGCCGAGCGCGCTGACCGGCCGGAGCGCCGTCGCCGGCGCTCGCGAACGGGGGTCAGGATCCACCACGTCGGGATCGCGGTCCGCAGCCTCGAAGAGGCGGCGAATCGCCTGGGAGGGCTACTCGGGCTCCAGAGGGGAGCCTCGTACGATCTCCCGGAGTTCGGGGTGAAGGCTCTGTTCCTTCCGGTGGGTGAAGGGAACCTGGAGCTGCTGGAGCCTCTGGGAACGGGCTCGTCGGTCGCGTCCTTCCTCGAGAAGCGCGGCGAGGGCATGCACCACATCTGCTTCGAGGTCGACGACATCGAGAGGGCGCTCGCGGATTTCGCGGCGCAGGGGGCGAAGCTCATCGACCAGAAGCCGCGGCCGGGAGCGGGCGGGCATCTCGTCGCCTTCGTCCATCCGAAGTCGACGCATGGAGTCCTCGTCGAGCTGAAACAGAGGTGACCTTGCAAGCCGCGAGGGCGGCGGTATAGAGTGTCGCGTTTGCGCGCGCGACAGCCGGAGGAGTCGTAGCGACATGGCGGAAGCGAAGATAGGCGTCATCGGCGGCAGCGGCCTCTACCAGATGGAGGGCCTCGCGGACGTCGAGGAAGTCCGCCTCGAGACTCCCTTCGGAGATCCTTCCGACAAGTACGTTGTGGGGAAGCTCGAAGGAAAACCGGTCGCGTTCCTCGCCCGGCATGGGGTCGGACACCGGATTCTCCCGAGCGAGCTCAATTTCCGAGCCAATATCTTCGGTCTCAGGCTCCTCGGGGTGGAGCACATCATCTCCGCGAGCGCCGTAGGCTCGCTCAAAGAAGACATCCACCCGCTGGACGTGGTCATCCCCGACCAGCTCATCGACCGGACCCGGGGGCGGATCTCGACCTTCTTCGGAAACGGCATCGCCGCCCACGTCGAGTTCTCGCACCCGTTCTGCATTCGGCTCTCGAAGCTCCTCTACGAGGCCACGCTGGACGCGGGGCCGCGAGCCCACCGGGGCGGCACCTACGTCTGCATCGAGGGTCCGCAGTTCTCGACGCTGGCGGAATCCGAGCTCTACCGCTCCTGGGGCGCCCACGTCATCGGCATGACGAACCTGCAGGAGGCGAAGCTCGCCCGTGAGGCGGAGATGAGCTACGCGACCCTCGCCCTCGTGACCGACTACGATTGCTGGCACGTGAGCCACGCCTCGGTCACGGTGGAGCAGATCATCGCCAACCTGCACAAGAACGCGGAGGCGGCGCACAAGATCATCGCCCGAACGGTGAAGGCGCTCGACCTGAACGTGCCTTCTCCTCAGGCCCACTCCCTCAAGAATGCCATCATCACCAGTCCGGATCACGTTCCCGAGAAGGTGAAGCGCGACCTCGCGCCCATCATCGGAAAGTACATCAAGTAGCGCATGTCGATTCTCGTAGTCGGTTCGGTAGCCTTCGACGTTCTCAAGACGCCCACCAAGGAAGCGGACCGGGTCCTGGGAGGGGCCGCTACCTACTTCGCGCTCTCGGCCTCGTTCTTCACGCAGGTGAACGTGGTCGCGGTGGTGGGGGATGATTTCACCGGAGAGGACCGGACGATCTTCGAGGGCCGGTCCGTGGACCTGTCCGGACTCGAGACCGCCCCGGGAACCACGTTCCGCTGGGGAGGGGAGTACAGTCAGGACCTGACGCAGCGGACGACGCTCTTCACCGATCTCGGCGTGTTCGAGAAGTTCCAGCCGACGATTCCCGAGCATTTCCGGCGCTCCTCCCTGGTGTTCCTCGCGAACATCCATCCGACGCTCCAGGTGGACGTGATGAAGCAGGTGAGCTCGCCCCGGCTCACCGGCGCCGACACCATGAACTACTGGATCGAGCGCACTCCCGACGAGCTCCGGGAAATGCTCTCGAAGATCGACGTCCTGGTGATCAACGACGAGGAGGCGCGGCAGCTCGGCGGGGAGCACAACCTGGTGAAAGCCGCCGCGAGGATTCGCGCCATGGGTCCGTCGACTCTCGTCATCAAGCGGGGTGAGTACGGCGTCCTCTGCTTCCGGGAGAGCGAGCGGTTCGCCACGGTGTCGTTTCCGCTGGAGACCGTCGTCGATCCCACCGGAGCCGGCGACAGCTTCGCGGGAGGGTTCATGGGGTATCTGGCGACGCGCGAGCGCCTGGACGACCAGGCCGTGCGCCAGGCGATCATCTTCGGCAGCGTCCTCGGGTCGTTCTGCGTCGAGGATCTCGGTACCGCGAGGCTGGCTCGGCTCGGTCGCGAAGAGGTCTACCAGCGGTATCAGGAGTTCAAGACGCTCACGGACTTCGCGGCCCTCTGAAAAAAGCGGGAATTGCGCGCTAAACTGGGGTC
>DAISKN010000816.1:0-3069 GCA_036820975.1 Acidobacteriota bacterium
GGAGCTTCCGGGAGACTCCGTTCGATCCTCGATCCCACGCCATCGTGAACAACCTGAGAGCCGCGGGGCTCGGGAACGAGGCATGCGGTCTCGACATGGAGGTATTCCTCTCCGACGACGATCGCGGGCGGGCGGAAGAGCTCCTGAGCGGGGTCCCCGGTCCGCGGATCGGGATCCACGTCGGATACGGACCTCGAGGGAGGAAGCGAAACCAGAGCGAGAGGCTGAAGGGCTGGTCCTCGGACAACTTCACCGAAGTCGCGGCGGGGCTCCTGGCGCGGGGAACGAGTCTGGTGTTCACCGGAAGCCCCGAGGACCGCGGCGACGTCGAGACAATCCTCGCGCGCCTCCCCGCAACCGGCACGGTGATGAGTCTCGCCGGCCGCACCTCGATGCGCGCGCTCGCGGCGGTGATCGAGAAGCTCGACGCTCTCGTTTCCGTGGATTCGGGTCCGGCGCATCTGGCGGCGGCGATGCGAACGCCTCTGGTGGTCCTGTGGGGCCCGGCGATCCTGGAGCAGGTGCGGCCCCTGTCGTCGCGGTCTCCGGTCACCGTCCTTCGGCATGCTCCTCCCTGCGCGCCCTGCTACGAAACGCCCTTGATGAAGACCTGCCGCCGCAACGTCTGTATGGAAGCGATCTCGCCCGGGGAAGTCCTCGACGCCGTGGCCGCGCTCCTCGACCGGGGGGGAAACCCGACGAGCCCCGCGCCAACTCATTGATTCCTCGATACGCCGCCCTGGCATATCCCTTGCTCTCACTTCGGCGCTGTGAATTTCATTCTTGCGGCCATCGTTCTTTCCCTGACGGCTCCGGGGGACGTCTCCGACGCGGAGCAGCTCCTCAAGGTCGTCTCTTACGACCGCAATCTCCAGGCGCGGACGCCGGATGGGCTGCGATTCCTGATCCTGTTCGATCCCAAGAGCGACGCTTCCCGCAACAACGCCGCTCTCTTCCGCGACGACGTGTCGGCGCTGAGCCGCGCGCAAGGGCCCCTCGCTCCCGCCTCGGTCGAGATGGCTCCTTTCGCGGGCGAGGCCGCGCTCTATCGAGAACTCGTCGCGAAGAAAATCTCCGCGGTCTTCGTGGCCGAGGGTCTTTCTCTTCCCGAAGTCATCCGCGCCGCCGAGGAAGCCGGCGTCATGACGCTCGCCGGCAGCGCCGCGGACGTCGAGAAGGGGCTCGTCGCCGGAATCCTTCATCAGGGGGACGCTAGAAAGATCGTGGTCAACATGGGCGCCGCCGAACGTTCGGGCGTCGATCTCGATCCTGCGGTGCGCCAGGTGGCGCAGCGGGCGGGGAGCTCACCGCCGGTGCCGGAGCGACAAGGGTTGACCGAGACCCTCTCCCGCTACCGGGATGCCATCGAGAACAAAGACATGGCGGCGCTGCACGCTTTGTGGCCGGGGCTGTCCGCAGACGAGGCGAAGCGCATCGAAGCCTCGATGGCCGCCGTCCGATCGCAGCAGGTGTATCTCGCGCTCCTCCGCATCGAGACCGGGAGCGGGCAGGTGAAAGCGCGCGTCCGTCGGACCGACCATCTGGTTACCCGGGACGGAGAGAATCTCGTCTCCGGCCGCCTCATCGAGGTCGCCTTCGCCCGGACCGACGGCGGGGTCTGGGTCATCGACTCCATGGGGAGCGTATCGTCCACTCGTGCCGAAGCCCCGTGAGCGGATGAAGCCTCACGCGGTTGAAGTCAGAGCTAAATCGCGCAGCAGCCGGACACTTGCTGGAGATGCGGGTCTCCCTTCGCTGTGCGGTGAGGCTTCATTCTTCATCCGACTCGTCGCCATAGGATGGCAGGCAGCCCTTCCATGGAGACGGGGGACCGTCTACACCCAAGACATTCGAACTAGCTAGCCAACCGCCGCTCGCCGTTTCTTACAGCTGAATCCAACCCCAACGTCGCGTTCCCCCGCCGGGCATGACACCTCCCTCACTATGCCTCCAAATACGCCGACCTCCTGATCCAGATATGCCGACCTTCGTTATTTCTACCTCCATGCTCCCCTGGGCTTCACGTCCTGTCGCTGCCGCCCTTTACAAACGCGAACCCTCGCGCCATGATCTGGTAATGGGGTTCCCCACAATTAGAAGTTCGACGCCTATCGAGCCATGAGTCTACGCCCTCATTGCAGTGCCCTGATGCTCTTAACGCTCGCGGCGTTTAATGCCTGCCGAGCGTCTGTCCACGAGAGGGAGCCGGACAAGGCGTACTCCAAACGGCCCGAAACACAGCAGGCGCCGCCCCAGTCGGCACCTGCGCCGTCGCACGAAGCGAAATCGACGTCGGAGTGTGTGCGAGTTGGTGGTCCGATTCAGCCTCCCCGGAAGGTTCATCATCTTGACGCGGAACTCTCGGAAGCTGCTCTCCGTACGCGGACACATGGTGGCGTGATGCTTTACGAAATGATGATTGACGAAGAGGGCCAGGTCCGTGATGTCCGACCTCTTAAGCCGATTGATAGTGCTGCGCCGTGGCCAGAGCTCGACAGAGCGTGGCGTGCCGCGATCGCCGAGTGGAAGTATGCGCCCACTGTCGTCGACGGTAAGCCGTCGCGCGTATGTATGACAGTAAGTGTATTGATAGATGTGATGTAAGCGCCTATGGAGGTCTCGTGTTGGCGTCGAACTAGGCGTTGGAGTGGACGTGGCCCTCTTCGAGATCGGCGGAGTTAGAATGACCGGCATCGCCTTCCTTGAGTTCCGTGGTTTAGCGTGGGCTGGCCACGCCACTCAACGCGAGCGTTAGCTTTCGCATGAGCCTCACGGTACCGCCCGAGTTCGTCCTGCAGCGTGCAGATTTGAGGTCTGCCTTCATGCAGCTCGCGCTCGAGGCTGGGATCTCTTCCAGGATGGCGGCTGAGTTGTTTTCCCGTCTACCAGCGCCACTTTCTGCTGCTCCCACGTTCCTCTGCGCGATGGGTGGCATGTGGCGTTATGAATTTGGGCTTCTTCTCAATGGCTTGCCGCATGATTCCGTTGCCTTTGGGACCCGTCAATGTCCCGAGGTTTCATGGCTCCTGAGGGGCCTACTCGCGGCGAGGAAGCGGCTGACCGAAGAGG
>DAISKN010000817.1:0-3057 GCA_036820975.1 Acidobacteriota bacterium
CGATGGGTATTTCCGCTTCGAGGTCGTAGGGGGCGCTCAAGGTCACCTCGGCGGTTAGGATCTCGGGGCCGTCGTCGAGCCGCGTCGAGAGCCGGGCCGAACCGCCGTCGGACTCGACGGCGATCGTCATTCCCGGGAGCTCCTTCCCCTGGAAGGACAGGTTCTCGACGCGAACCTCGGCGTCGCCCGAGAGTCCCCGGCTTCGCGCCTCACCGCGCGCGTCGGCGCCGAGACCGTTCGCGGTCCGGAGCCCGGAAGCGGTGAACGATGCCAGGACTTCCGGTCGCGAGAGCTCACCCGAGACCGCGAGGGACGCGTCGAGCGTTCCGGACTCGATCGCCGTCACAAGTCCGGAGAGAGGGAGGCTCTCGATTCTTGCGTCGAGATCGAAGGCTCCGCCGCCGGGGCCGGTGGGGAGAGCGCCGTCGACGACGATCGACCCGGCATCCGCGCCGCGGAACGTCAGGTCGAAGATCTCGCCTCGAGACCCCCGTAACGCGGCCCGGCCGGTGACCGCGAAGGTCGCCGGTCCGATGCCGAGGCCGTCGCTTTCGACTCGCACGTCGATCGTGGGCGCGCGAAGCGGACCTTCGACCGTCCCCTCGAGATCGAGAGGACCTCTCAGGGGAATCGGCGAAGGCGGGAATCCCACCGCCGCGAGAAGCGGCGCGACCTCGCCGAGGTCGTTCGTCCGCGCGCGGAACCGGGCGTCGAGAGACTCACCGATCGTTCCCGAGGCCGAGATCTCCGCGCCGGGAACGATGAGCCTCTCGGCGGTAAACGCGATCTCCTGCGATTCCAGCCGAATCGCGACGTCTCCGCTGACGGGAATGCCCGGTAGACGCGCTTTCGCGGAAGGACGGAGGGAAATGAGGCCCTCGCCCCGGGCATTCTCGAAATCGAGGTTCTCGAGCGAGAGCTCGAGCCGCCCGGAAATGCCGCTCGAGAGCGGAGCCAGGCGGGCTGTGTCCAGGCTCTCGAACGAGACGTCGGCGCTCGCCCGGTCCCCGGCGAAGCGCCACGAGGCCTCGCCCGCGAACGGACCGACGGAGCTCACCGAGACGCTCCCGGTCCGGAGAACGCCTTCGCCCTCGTCCACCGACCCCGCGCGGCGCCGGAGAGCTCCCTCCCCCTCGAGAACGCCCTCGACCGCGATCCTCGGGTCGAGCGCCGAGAGGAGCGAGCCCTCGATCGAATGCTCGAACCGGAGCTCGGCGCCGAGAGGGGAGAGGGGGGCGAGCCTTCCCGATGCGCTGAGGAAAGACCCGTCCTTCGAGACCCGCGCCTCCTCGATCTGGATCTCGGTCGCACCCAGACGGAGGCGAGCGTTCGCGGGGCCGAAAGTGACGTCGAGGTCCCCGTCTCGAAGCCGGCCCGCGGCGGCGTCCAGCGTCGCGCGGGAAAACGCTCCCTCGGGAACGAGGCCGGCGTCGATGGACGAGAGCTCGAGAGCCCGGTTCTCCTGCGGCCACTCGATGCGAAAGGCCCCGTTCGCGATCGCGATACGGGCGCCGAGGATGACTCCGGGGAGAGCCGCTTCCCTGTCGCTCGCGGGTCCCGAAAGGGTGATGCGGACGTCGGGCTCCGCGACCCGCACTTCCAGGGGACCGCGGAGCGAAAAGAGGACGAGCACTTCGCGCGCCCGCGCCTCGACGCCGTCAGAGGTCCAGGAGAATCCCTCGACCCGCACTTCGCCTCGCCAAAGGCGGTAATCGAAGACCTGAAACGCCGCAGTGCCCCCGAGAGTCCTCTCGACGAGGGCCACCGCCGCCCGGGAGGCCGCCCGCTTGAGAGGCGCGGTGTGGATCAGGACGAGAAGCAGGGCGGAGGCGATGAGGAAAAGCGCCAGCAATCGGGCGAACCGTCGCGTGATGGCTCTCATCGGATTTGGCTTCGCCGGCGACAATCCATTCTAGCGCGGCACCGGAGTTACCCTGCTCGGAATGAACCGAGAGCGCCTTGGACCCTGTTTCATCTCCCCATCCCCTCCCAGCTCCCCGCCCCCTGCATTTTCTTCTTTGCGCCTTGGCGTCCTTGCGTCCTTTGCGCTCATTCCCCCATTGCTGCTCAGCATCTTGAACATTGACGCGACAGGCTGATAAGATATGCCGATTTTTCTCGCGAGGAGGTCTCTGTGGGGCCGAGCGCCTTTCTTAAAGTTCCTTTGCTTCTCGTTTCCCTCGGTCTTGGCTCGGCGCTCGCCGCCGACACCACCGTCGGAATTCCGGTAAAGAGCGATCTCGTGAAGAGCGCCTGCGGCGCCTGCCACGAGCAGGACGACGCCGGAATGATGACCCGGATCTCCTACGAGCGAAAGACTCCCGAAGCCTGGGAGCTGACGTTGAAGAGGATGATGCGGACCGGCCGGGTGCAGCTCACTCCCGAGCAGGCGAAGGCCATCATCCGCTATCTGGGAGACGACCACGGTCTCGCGCCCGCCGAGGCGCGGGCAGTCCTCTATCGCGCGGAGAAGCGGCCGACGTTCGAGACGGCCGTGAACGACGAGGTCGGCGAGACCTGCAACCGGTGTCATCTCGCCGCATGGTACCTGAGCCAGCGGCGAACCAAGGAAGAGTGGCAGCTCCTGAAGGGGATGCACCTCGGCTATTTTCCCATCATCGAGTACCAGACGTTTCGCGGGTCGCCCCCGGGCGAGCAGGGCGGCGACGACGCTCCCCGCGCGCGGTCGGCGGCCCCGCCCACGACGGCGGGACCTCCCGACGACAGGTGGCGCGTCGACCGGGTTCTCGACTGGCTCGCGGAGAACTACGGGTTCGAGACCGCCGATTGGAAGGAGTACCGCGCCAAGAAGAGTGCCCTCGACCTTTCGGGAAAGTGGCTCTTCACGTCGCACCAGCCGGCGAAGGGCCTCGTCTCCGGAACGGTGACTTTCGAGAAGACCGCGGCGGGATATGCGACCCGCGCCGACATCACGCTCGCGGACGGCAAGGCGGAGAAGCGAACGGGGACGGGAGTGCTCTACACCGATCTCACGTGGCGCGGCCGATCGGAAGGGCCGGCGCTCCTGGACCAGCGCGAGGTATTGTCCCTTTCGGA
>DAISKN010000818.1:0-3056 GCA_036820975.1 Acidobacteriota bacterium
GAGCGCGGAGTCCGAACGTTCAACAGCCACTCTCGCAACACTCTCGACCTGAACGTCGTCCCGCTCGCGCGGCAGATCAGCCACCTTCCGGTTCTGGTCGACCCTTCGCATGGAGTGGGGACGCGGGACCGCGTGCGGCCTCTCGCGCGGGCCGCGCTCGCGGCGGGGGCGCATGGGCTGATGATGGAGGTTCACACGCATCCCGACATCGCCTACTCCGAAGCGCAGCAGACGATCGACGTCGACACGTTCCGCGGGATCGTGGAGGACGTGGAGGTGATGCGAGGCCTCGCCCCTCTGTTCTAGCACGGGCGCCGACCACGGCGAGCCTTTACTGGAAACTGGAAACTGGCAACTGATTACCCGAGCGCGAAGCTCATCACTCCCCGGGCCGCGAGCACGTCGTCCACGAAGGCTTCGACCGCCAGAATCCCGAAACGCGATCGGAGCTTCTTGATCCGTGCCTCGACGCGGACCCGGGAGCCGACCGGAACCCGGGACGAGAACTCCGTTTCCTCGATCGACCGGAAATAGATCGTCCTTCCGCGGTTCTCCTCCGGGAAGAGCACGAGGATGGCGCCGATTTGCGCCATGGCTTCCACCAGGAGCGTCGAGGGAAAGTAGCGCAGAGCGCCCTCTCGCGCCAGAAACAGCTCGGTCTCCTTCACCAGGAACTCGCCGGTAATCCGCTCTCCGGGGACGATCGAGGATATGGAGTCCACGAAGAGAAAGGGCGGCCGATGCGGAAGTATCGCCTGGATTTGGGCGCGGTCGAGCATGGTCTGCCTGGAAAGGACCCGAGAACCCAATATATCACGGGCTTTTGGCGAAAAACCCTGAAGTCCCGCGCCGCTCGTGCCGATACTTCTTCAGAGGATCTCCCACTCCGTGCTTTCCCCTGCTCGGTTTCCGACCCCACTCGCCGCCGTCGTCGCGGCCAGCCTCGCGTACGTGTGCTTCCGGCTCCTGCCGGGAACCGCCGGCCTCGCCGGCGCTCTCGTCTTGGCGCTTGCCGTGGGGTGGCTCCTTTCCCGGAAAAGAGCTCCGATCGTCGAGTCGGAGCTCATCTCGAACCTGAGCCACGAAATGCGCACTCCGTTGAACGGGATTCTGGGCCTTACCCAGGTCCTTCTCGACAACCGCTCCGGCGCGGAGGATCGCGAGCTCCTGGAGATGATCAAGGCTTCGGGTGAGTCCCTTCTCCGGGTTCTCAACGACCTTCTCGACATCTCCAAGATACAGGCGGGCAGGATTCGGCTGGATTCGAACGAGTTCCGTTTGAGGCGATGGATTCGTCAGTCGGTCGCGCTCCACGCTCCCCAGGTCCATCGCAAAGGCCTTCAGATCTCCTATTGGGTCGCTCCCGACGTGCCGGACCTCGTGATCGGCGACTCCCAGCGTCTCCGCCAGGTGCTCTGGAACCTGATCGCGAACGCGATCAAGTTCACCGAAGAGGGAGAGGTCCTGGTCGAGGTCCAGGCGTTTCCGGGCGCTTCGAAGGGCCATTCGCGCCTTCGCTTCTCGGTCGCGGATACCGGTGTCGGCATCCCCCCGGGGAGTCGGTCCGCCATATTCGGGGCGTTCACTCAGGGAGAGAACGCCAAGCCGGAGCAGGGGGGGCTCGGCCTGGGGCTTGCGATCTCGAGCGAGATCGTCGGCAGGATGGGGGGCGCTATCTCCGTCGAGAGCGAGCCTTCGAAGGGAAGCCGCTTCGAGTTCGAAGTCGAGCTCGAGACCGTTCGCGAGGAGCCGCCCGAGGCCCCGCGGACGTTTCCGGGTCTGCGGGCCCTCGTGGTGGACGAAAGCCCCTGGGAGCGGGAGGTGATCGCGAAGGAAATTGCCGCTCTCGGCATCGAGGTCGAGACTGCCTCATCGCCTTCGTCCGCCCGGCAAGCGATCGAGAGGGCACTCGAGCGCGGCAAGCCTCATTCCCTTCTTCTGATCGACGCCCGGCGGCACGAAAGCGCCCTCTCCCTCGCCGCGGAAGTCCGGGAGCTCTCACGGATACCCGTCGTTCTGCTCCTCCTCACGCACCCGCGGGTGAGTCCGGAGATTCTCGGCTCCGGCGACATCGCCGGCACGCTCACCAAGCCGGTCGCGCCCACGCACCTCCTGCGGGCGATCGAGATTCTGAGCCGCGGCGAGAGGGTGGAGAAACCCGAGGACGTCCAGACACAGGGAATGGATCGCCCGCATCTCGCGGGAGTTAAGGTTCTTCTCGCCGAGGACCATCCCGTCAACCGGACGGTCGTCGTTCGGCTGCTCGGAAACCAGGGGGCATCGGTCGTCGAGGCGGCGAACGGGAGAGAGGCGCTCGAGCGCTGGTCGAAGGAAAGATTCGACATCCTCCTTCTCGACCTGGAAATGCCGGAGATCGATGGGCTCGGAGTCGCCCGCGAGATCCGAGCGCGAGAGCGAGGCGCGAACGAACGGCTTCCCATCATCGCCCTCACCGCTCACGCCCAAGAGGAGCAGCGCGAGCGCTGTTTCGAAGCGGGAATGGACGGCTTCGTCACCAAGCCGTTCGCCGAGAGCGAGCTCACCTCCGTCCTGCGCTCGGTGTTGAAAGTCGGGAGCGGCGGCGGAAGGGCCAAGGCGTCCGCCGTGCCCGAAGAGCAGGCTCTCGCCGTGCTCGATCGAGAGACCGCGATCGCCCGGACGAGCGGGGACCGGGCCCTTCTGGCCGAGCTCACGGCTATCTTTCTGCAAGAGACCCCGGAGACGCTTTCGAAGATCGAGTTGGCGCTCGAAGCTCGGGACGCGAAGGCCATCGAGCGGCTCGCGCACTGCCTCAAGGGGGCGCTCCTCACGCTCGCGGCGCCCGCCGCGGCGAGAGCCGCGCTCGAGCTCGAGAATGCGGCGGGGGGCGGCGCTTTGACCCGCGAAGCCCTCGAACGGCTCCGACGGGAGGTCTCCCGGCTCGAGGACGAGCTGAAAAGCCTGACTTTCGAGCCGAAGCTCTGAGCGGCTTTGGACCCGCCCGCGCGAGCGGTTATTCTAGGGAGGCCACGAGGAGGAGGGAGGAGGCGCTTCCCGAGGGAACAAAAGTTTGACGA
>DAISKN010000819.1:0-3050 GCA_036820975.1 Acidobacteriota bacterium
CGCGGCGATGGGGGTGGACCAGTCCACGGGCTCGATGGAGGGCAAGGAGGTCCGGTTCGGCGCCGGAGCGAGCGCTCTCTGGGCGGTGACCACGACCGTGACCGCGAACGGCTCGGTGAACGCCATGCACGATTCGCTGACTCCGCTGGCCGGGCTCATGCCGATGATCGGGATGTGGCTCAACAACATCTTCGGCGGCGTGGGCGTCGGCTTCATCAACATGTTGATCTACATAGTGGTCACGGTGTTCGTCGCCGGAATGATGGTAGGACGCACCCCCGAGTTCCTCGGGAAGAAAGTCGAAGCCTACGAGATGAAGCTAGCCAGCCTCGCCCTCCTCCTGCATCCGCTTCTCATCCTCGGGGGAACCGCCATCGCCTGCCACTTGTGGGCCACGACCGCCGACCCGGGAAGCGCTCTCGCCTGGCTCAAGAACCCCGGGCCCCACGGTTTTTCCGAGATGCTCTACGAGTTCAGCTCGGCCTCGGCCAACAACGGCTCGGGCTTCGAGGGTCTCTCCGACAACACTCCGTTCTGGAACATCTCGACGGGGATCGTCGTGCTGCTGGCGCGCTACATCCCCATCATCGCGCCTCTCGCGCTCGCCGCTTCTCTGGGCCGGAAGACCGCGGCGCCCGAGACCGAGGGGTCTCTGGGCGTGGACACCTTCACCTTCGGACTCACGTTGTGGGCGGTGGTCGTGATTATGGGAGTCCTCATGTTCATGCCGGCAGCGGTGCTCGGACCCATTGCCGAGCATCTTGCCATGCTGAGGTGACGTCGTGTTCAAAGAACTCAAGGAAGGCTTTCTCTTCACCCTGGCGACCCTGGTCCTGTTCGGGGTCCTCTATCCGCTCGTCGTGTGGGGCGTGGGTCAAATAGTTTTCTCTCGAAAGGCCGAGGGAAGCTTCCTTCGGAAGGAAGACGGCACCATCCTCGGCTCGGAGCTCGTGGGCCAGGTCTTCACCCGCCCGGAGTACTTCCACGGGCGGCCCTCG
The DNA here is from genome assembly GCA_036820975.1 of Acidobacteriota bacterium. GTDB lineage: Bacteria > Acidobacteriota > Vicinamibacteria > Marinacidobacterales > SMYC01 > DAISKN01. Next base: position 999 of record DAISKN010000819.1, read on the forward strand.
GGCGTGGACTACAACGCCGCCTCGACGGGCGGAACGAACTACGGACCCACGAATCCCGATCACCTCGCTGCCGTCCAGGAGCGCGTAGGGGTTGTCGCCGCGAGAGAGGGCGTTCCCCTCGCCGCGATTCCCTCGGTTCTGGTGACGGCGTCGGGGGGCGGGCTCGATCCGCACATCTCTCCGCAAGCCGCTCTCATCCAGATCGAGCGTGTCGCCCGTGAGCGCGGTGTCGCCGCTGAACGCGTCCGTGAGCTGGTGAATGCGAACACGGAAGGCCCGACGTTCGGATTTCTCGGCAAGCCGCGGGTGCACGTGCTCGGATTGAACCTGGCGCTCGACCAGGAGCTCGGCCGAGGGGCTTCGAAAGGAGCACAGCAATGACCGCCCAAGCCCGCAGAGTCTCACCCTGGGATCCCGGGATCTTCCGAGGCGCGGTCGTGGACTCGTTCCTGAAGCTCGATCCGCGGGTCCAGGTCAAGAACCCGGTGATGTTCATCGTGGAGATCGGGAGCTTCCTGAGCACGATCGTTTTCGTCAACCAGCTGGTGACGGGAACCGGCAATCCGCTGTTCACCGGCCAAATCAGCTTCTGGCTGTGGTTCACGGTCCTCTTCGCCAACTTCGCCGAAGCCATGGCCGAGGGGCGCGGAAAGGCGCAGGCCGCGACGCTACGCCGAACCAAGGCCGAGACCAAGGCCACCCGCCTTCTCGAAGACGGCACGACCGAGGATGTTCCCGCGAGCTCGCTGAGGAAGGAGGACGTCGTTCTCGTGAGCGCCGGGCAGGTCATCCCCGGCGACGGCGAAGTGGTCGAGGGGGTCGCCAGCGTGGACGAGTCGGCGATCACCGGCGAGTCGGCGCCCGTCATCCGCGAGTCGGGCGGCGACCGCTCGGCGGTCACCGCCGGAACCCGGGTTCTTTCGGACTGGATCAAGGTTCGGATCACCTCGAACCCCGGCGAGACCTTCCTCGACCGGATGATCGCTCTCGTCGAAGGAGCGGAGCGTCAGAAGACACCGAACGAGGTCGCCCTCGCAATCCTTCTGGCGGTGCTCACGCTGGTGTTCCTGTGCGTCGTGGTGACCCTCGAACCGTTCGCGCTTTACGGTGGCGAGTCCATCTCTCTCCCGGTGCTCGTAGCCCTTCTCGTCTGCCTGATCCCCACGACGATTGGCGCCCTGCTTTCAGCCATCGGCATCGCGGGAATGGACCGCCTCGTCCAGCACAACGTTCTCGCGATGTCGGGCCGCTCCGTCGAGGCGGCGGGAGACGTGAATACGCTGCTCATGGACAAAACGGGCACTATCACCCTGGGCAACCGCCAGGCGACGGCTTTCCTACCCCTCCACGGGGTGGCGGAATACCGGTTGGCGGAGGCGGCGCAGCTCGCTTCTCTCTCCGACGAAACGCCGGAAGGCAGGTCGATCGTGGTGCTGGCCAAGCAGAAGCACGGGATCCGCGGCCGGGAGCTCCGCTCGCACGAGGCCACGTTCATTCCATTCTCCGCCCAGACCCGCATGTCGGGAGTGAATATCGACAGCCGCGAGGTTCGGAAGGGAGCCGTCGACGCGGTCACCAAGCTGCTCGCGGAGTCGGAAAGGAAGGTGGTCGAGGACCTTCGCGCCATCGCCGACCGGATCGCACGCTCCGGCGGCACCCCCCTGGCGGTCGTCGAGAACGGGCGGGCTCTCGGCATCGTCCATCTGAAGGACATCGTCAAGGGCGGCATCCGGGAGCGCTTCTCCCATCTGCGGGCCATGGGGATCCGTACGGTCATGATCACCGGGGACAACCCGCTTACCGCGGCCTCGATCGCCGCCGAAGCGGGAGTCGACGATTTCATGGCCGAGGCCTCACCCGAGGACAAGCTCGAGCTCATCCGGAAGGAGCAGGCGGCCGGACGCATGGTAGCGATGACCGGAGACGGCACCAACGACGCCCCCGCGCTCGCCCAGGCCGACGTGGGAGTGGCGATGAATACCGGAACCATGGCCGCCAAGGAAGCGGGAAACATGGTGGATCTCGACTCCAACCCGACGAAGCTCATCGAGA
>DAISKN010000820.1:0-3041 GCA_036820975.1 Acidobacteriota bacterium
TGGGCAGTTGCTCATGGATATACCAGGCTTGATCCGCCACGCCCCTCGCGGAAGCCATCCCGCTCGAGATTCTCTACGAGGACCGGAGCCTCGTGGTGGTGAACAAGCGCGCCGGCATGGTGGTCCACCCGGCGCCGGGCCACGCGTCCGGCACTCTGGTGAACGCGCTCCTCGCCCACACCCGCGATCTGAGCGGGATCGGCGGCGTGATGCGCCCGGGGATCGTGCATCGCCTCGACTCCGGGACTTCGGGGGTGATGGTAGTCGCGAAGAACGATCGAGCGCATCGATCTCTCCAGTCGCAGTTCCAGAAGCGCTCGGTCTCGAAAGTCTATCTGGCCCTCGCTCACGGAAGCACCCGCGAGCGGTTCACCATCGATCGCCCCATCGGCCGCGACGTTCGTCATCGCACGAAGATCTCGAGCCGGACCCGATCGCCCCGCGAGGCGACGAGCGAGGTGAAAAGGCTCGAGAAGCTCCCCGGCTGCTCCCTCCTCGAGATCCGCATCCACACCGGAAGAACCCACCAGATCCGGGTGCACCTGAGCGAGGAAGGCCATCCCCTCGTGGGCGACCGCGACTACGGCGCCCCCGTCAAGACGATTCGCCCTCTGCGGGAGTTCGCGCGTCCGGCGCTCCACGCGTTTCGACTCGGCTTCGTGCATCCGGAAAGCGGCGAGGCTCTGAGCTTCGAGGCTCCTCTTCCCGGGGACTTCGCTTCTCTCCTCGAGGAGCTCCGCGCGCTCCGCGACGGGAAGAAAACACAAAGGGGATGTGGGGATAGGGAGATGGGGAGATGAAAGGGGTTTGTTATCCCCCTATCCCTTTATCCCCCCATCCCCCTCCTTACACCAGGATTCGATGCGCAAGTTGACCAACAGCCTCGTCGCCGGGCAGTTCATGGCGCTGCTGGCGACGGAGCTACTGTTCCTGATGAATCCCGAGGTGCCGCACACCTGGACGAGCGTTCTCTCGGTCTTCGGGGTCTTCGCAGTCACCTACGGGATCGCCGCGGGAGCCGCGTTCTGGATGCTCCTTTCTTTCGCGGAGATGGTTCGCGGACGGCCCCTCCTGCCCGCGTGGCTCTCGTTCCGCGTCCTCACGTGGCTACTGGCCCTGAGCCTCGCCGCCGCCGCCGTTCTTCTCTGGCACAACCTCGTGAACCTCCGTCCCTATCTCCCGACGGAGACGCGAAGCCTCCTCGCCGTCGCCGCCACCGTCGTCTCCGCGGCCGCGGCCGCGTTCTTCGTCATGGGTCTCTTCCACTACTCCTTCGGTCGAAGGGGAGCGATGGTCAGCTATCTGCTCTCGACGGTCTCGCTCGCCGCCGCGGTGACGATTCCCCTTCTGATGCGGTCGCGGCCCGCTCCCGAAGCGCCGATTCCCACGATGCCGCTCCAGGACGTGCCCCTCGCGCGAAAAGTGACTCTCATCGGAATCGAAGGGGCCTCGATGTCCTACGTGCTGACGGCCGTCGCCGAGGGAAAGCTTCCGAACTTCGCGCGGCTCATCGAGTCGGGGGCCTCGGGGGCGCTGCGGACCCTCTACCCCAACGAGTCTCTCGCGATCTGGACCAGCATCGCCACGGGAAAGCTCCCTCGCCAGCACGGGCTCAAAGGGTTCTATCGCTATCGCTTTCCCGGAGTCGAGACGCATTTCTCCCTCCGGCCTCGAGGGCTCGACTTCCGCACCCTCGATCGCCTCGGTCTGGTGCAGCGGAGCGCGTCGACGGCCGCGCTCCGGCGGACTCAGCCGTTCTGGACGATCCTGAGCGGCTTCGGCGTCGACGTCGGCCTCGTGCGCTGGTGGGGAAGCTACCCCGCTGACGAGGTCCAGGGATTCGTCGTCTCCGAGTACTTCCATCGGCAGGTGCGCGAGAAGTTCACCCCGCCGCTTCCCCGATTGACCTATCCCGAGGAGCTGTTCTCGCGATTGAGCTCCGAGGTCGTATTCCCCGATTCCATCGGCGAGGAAACCCTCGCGCGTTTCGTGGACACTTCGGTGGTCCTGGAGGACGACTTTCCCTGGAAGGCAGAGCTCACCCGCGCCCTCGCCGACGACCTCACGTACCACGGAATCGGAAGCCGGCTCCGCGAAGAGTTCCAGCCCGAGGTCTTCGCGACCTATTTCTTCGGACTCGACGTGATCGGCCACTACTTCACGAGGTTTCAGAAGCCGGAGGAGTTCGGCGACGTGAGCGACGCCGAGGTCCGCCGTTACGGCCGGGTGGTGGAGTCTTACTACCGGCATCTCGACACCATCGTCGGCGAGTACATGCAGAAGCGGGCGGCAAACGAGACCATCGTGATCCTCTCGGGGCACGGGATGGACGCCCTGTCCCTCGGGCGCCGCGTCGTGGCACCTCTCCAGGGAAGCCCGCACCTCTCCGGAGCCCACGAGAACGCCCCCGACGGACTTCTGCTCTTCAACGGCGCGGGAATCGCCCCGGGGAGGAAGCTCCAGGGCGCGTCGGTCGTCGACGTGACGCCGACGCTCCTCTATCTGATGGGGCTCCCCCTGGGGCGGGACATGGATGGAAGCCTCCTGACCGACGTGCTCGAAGACGAACTCGTGAAGAGCCAGCCGGTGACCTTCATCTCCTCCTACCGCAATTTTCTCATCGAGTCCTATCCCGAGGACTGGCTGGTCGAAACGTCCCCACTCGACGCGCTTCCCGGTCTCCTGGAAAGCGGCGAGTAATCCACGATACGATGCGCGCTCGAAATCGATGAAGCCGAGGGCGAGAGTCGTCATGGAGAGCCGCGCTTTCCAGTCGACGCTCGACCGCCTGGCGTCCGAGATCGCCGAAAGGACCCGCGGACTCGAAGGGAAGCTCGCCCTCGTCGGGATCCGGACCCGCGGCGTTCCTCTCGCGCGACGTCTCGCCGAGAGGATCGAATCGGGCACGGGGACCCGGCCGGCGATAGGAGCGCTCGACATCACTCTCTACCGCGACGATCTGACAACGGTCGGAGCCCAGCCCATCGTTCGAAACACCGAGCTTCCCTTCGCGCTCGGCGACGCCTGGGTGGTGCTGGTGG
>DAISKN010000821.1:0-3032 GCA_036820975.1 Acidobacteriota bacterium
TATCTTCAGTGGGAGTACACGCGAGCGGTTCTGCGGTTCAATCACGTTTATGTCGATATGGTCCGGTCTGGCATCCTTCCTCGAGAGGGGACGATCTACCAGGTGAGGTGCGGGCGCGGGATTCTGCTCGCGCTCCAGGACGTTTTCGTCACCTTGACCGCGGTTCAGTCAGCCGGACCACACCGGGATTCCGCATTGGCGCCCCTAGTCCTTCGCGGCGTTGACGACCGCAGGAGGTTGGTGCGAGTCGCGCGCATCGCATTAGGGAGCGAACGAGCAGCAGAGGAGGCGGATCCCGCCGGCTTCGAGTTCACTGAATCTGGTTCCATCGTGTTGTTTGATGTGTTGCGCCAGTCCGATGGTGGGCGGTGGAAATCGATCGTGGCACGTGCTGCGAGCGCGCTTGGGCCCAATGGTGTGCTCGTTGTTTATGAGAAGGCTCCTCGATTACTGACTCGATGGAGAAGAACCGTAGTCACCGTCCAGCAGGTAATCGACATGACAGCGTCCGCCGGGCTCGAAACCACGATCATGAATTCCATGCTCAGAGGCCCCTGGCACCACTTTCTGCTGGTTGCACGACGAACGGATAGAAAGGAGTCATCAGCCGGCTATCCTGAAAGCTTGAGGATCAGTGAGTTCAGGGACGGCCTCGCCTGACGCGGCAGCGACGCCGGGAGGGAGCCCCCTGCACCCCGACGATCCCGCCTGAGCGCAGCGTGTCGATGAGGACCACGCCGTGGAGTGGGTCGTTCGGCGAGAACTCACCGTTCACGGAATGTTCCGGCCCGTTGGAGCAGCAACCGTCGACGGGTTGGCCGGCGCCGGGAAAGAACAGTCATACTCTCAATATTCGCCGCCTCCCCGCTGGGTCGGGGAGCCCGGCGAACCGGGAGCGGGATGGAACCCGGCGAGGCGGCGCTCCCGAGAGAGGGGAGACATGAAGAAGGGGATCGCGCTGGTCCATCCGCTCGGGAAGAACTGGTCGCCCGGCCGCGAGGACGTCGTGCGCCTCGCGAACGTGATGCCCCCACACGGGCTCATGATGCTCGCAGCGGTCCTAGAACGGCACGGCTTCGACTGCGAGATTGTCGATGCGTTCGCCCACCCAAAACCGCTCGCCGAGCTCGTGACTGGCATCCTCCAGCTCGGCCCGGCCGCTGTCGGCGTGTCGACGACGACCTCGAGCTTCCCCGGAGGTTACGCCGTCGCGGAGGCGGTGAAGGCGGCGCGGCCCGAGGTGACGGTGGTCTTCGGCGGGGTCCACCCGACCTCCATCTGGCGGAGGATCCTGCAGGAATTCCCGGCGGTTGACGCCGTCGTGGTCGGAGAAGGGGAGGAGACGCTCCTCGACCTGGCGAGAAACGACTGGCGCCCGGCCGCCGGGATTCCGGGCCTCGCGTTCCGGACGCCGGACGGCGGGGTCGAATTCGGCGGCCCGCGCCCCCACCTCCGCGATCTCGACAGCCTTCCGCACCCGGCCTATGGGAAGCTCCGCGGCTACCCGAAAGCTTATCCACTCCCGATCTTCAACTACCCCCGCTCGCCGGCGACGACGTTCATCTCGAGCCGGGGGTGCCCGTACTCCTGCAGCTACTGCGACCGGTCAGTCTTCGGGAGCTCCTTCCGCCCCCACTCCCCCGCCTACATGGTCGACCACCTCGCGACGCTGAAGAGCCGGTACGGCATCCGCCACGTGAACATCTACGACGACAACTTCCTCATGCGGCGCGAGCGCCTCGTAGAGTTCGCCGAGCTCCTCCTCCGCAGGGGGCTCCGGACAACGTTCAACTGCATCGGTCGCGCCGACGGGCTCGACGCCGATCTCCTCAGGCTGATGAAGAGGGCCGGCTGCTGGATGATCAACGTCGGCGTCGAGTCGGGCGACCAGGCGACGATCGCACCCCACCGGACGAACAGCGACCTCGACGTCATCCGCGAAGTGGTCGCCAGGATCCGGACCGCGGGGATCCGCTGCAAGGGGCTCTTCATGATGGGAATCCCGGGCGAGACCGAGGAGAGCGCCCGGAAGACGATCCGTTTCGCCGTGGACAACCCGTTCAACGACGCGAACCTGACGAAGTTCACGCCGTTTCCCGGTGCGCCGATCTACCGGACGATCCGCGAGCACGGAACCTTCGTCGAAGACTGGGAGAAGATGAACTGCATGAATTTCGTCTTCGTCCCGAACGGATTCGCCCTCGAACGACTCGAGGAGATCTACGCCGAGTTCTACCGCCGGTTCTTTGGGCGGCACGCCATGCTCCCAAACTACGCGAGCCTCCTCTGGGAGTCGCCGGAGAGCTGGATGCGTCTCTTAGCGAACCTCCCGACCTTTCTGGCGGCCAAGAAGTCGCTGGAAAACCCGAGGGTTGAGGCGGCTCCGTGATGAGTGGGATGAACCGCTGAAAAGGTCTTCGCGATGATCCAGATGGTCCTCGGGCGTTCTGCTTCTCGGTCATAGGGCCGACAACCCGAATCTGGGGGCAGGGCTACCGGGCCGCGAACTGTCGGTCGCGCTCGCTCGGGTCATCGGGGTTGAACAGGGCGTCCGGCAGCGCCTCGGCCTCAACCGATAGGAAGCGCACCTCGACCGGCGGGCCGCGCCGGACCAGGTCCTTGACCACCACACGCTCCGGCACCAGCTCCGCCTCGTTCCGCCAGGCCGGATACTCCACGACCCGCAGCACCCGGCCGTCGGCCGCCTGCAGGTCGGTGCGCAGCGGCAGGCCGAGGTCCCGCCTTACGACGTGGCGAGCTCGGGCGAAGGGGACGTCAGCATCACGTGCCTCGAGATCGAAGGTGACCAGGAACTCACCCTGCTCGACGCTGCCGATGGCGTAGGAGGTCGCCAGGCGCAGGCCGACCAGCTCGTCCAGGCTCGCCCCGGCCAGGCGGTGACCAGGGCCCATGCGAAGCGGCCGCCGCGAGCCCGGCGCCAGGAACCAGACCTGGCGGCCCTGGCGGAGCAGGAACTTGCCCCGCTCGGCCGGGTCGAGGAAGCGGACCAGGGCGCGGTCACCGCCACGACG
>DAISKN010000822.1:0-3029 GCA_036820975.1 Acidobacteriota bacterium
CCCGGCGGCGCGTCCCAACCGGAAACCGAGAGCGTCGAACCCTGGTCGTTGACGCCGGAGGTGAACTCGTAGGGAATCCGGAGAGAGTCGCGTCCCGGCAACGGAAGCGCGCCCAGACGCTCGAGCTCCCGGACGATGTAGTCCGACGCCAGGCGGGCGCCCTCGGTTCCGGTGAGCCGACCATCCATCTCCTCGGAGGCGAGCCGCGTCACGTGGGTTCTGAGATCCGGGGTCTCCGCTCCGCCGACGGCGGCGAGCGCGAGGAACGGCCCCAGGAAGTGCTTCGATCTCCGATTCATCGGATGCTCCAGTCCTTTCTCTGTCTCGGCGGCGACGCTTTCAACGCCTCGAGGGCTTTCTCGTGGTTCCACCCCGCGATGAAAATCTGACCTCCCCCGCCCGCTCCGCGGTTCGAGGTCCAGGAGAGCTGCTCGCCGTCGGGCGAGGGCACGGGAAGCCCGTCGAATCCGCCGGTATAGGTGATGCGCACCGGCTCTTTCATACCCCCGGTGTCGACGAGGAAGATCTCGAAGTTCTCGAAGCCGAGCTTGTTCGACGCGAAGAACAGGTACTCGCCCGAGGGGTGAACGTAGGGCGCCCAGCTCATCGAGTGGAAGTCCGTGATCCGCCGTAGGTCGGTGCCGTCCGGCTTCATCGAGTAGACGTCGGCGATGAGCCCGTCGGCGTCGAAGCGGCGGAAGACGATTCGCTCGCCGTCGGGAAAGAAGAACGGGCCGCCGTCGTACCCGTCGGTCCGGGTGAGACGGGTCGCGCCCGAGCCGTCGGCGCGCATGATGTAGATCTCCGCGAAGTAAGCGGGGTTCGTCTCGAGGATGCGTCTTTCCTCGGCGCTGAGCTCCCGATTGTAGGCGTCGCGCATCGAGGAGAACACGATCCACTCGCCGTCGGGCGAATAGCTCGCCTCGGCGTCATAGCCGCGGACCTCGGTGAGCCGCTTCAGCTCTCCGGACGCCGCCTGGTACAAGTAGAGATCCATTTCGGGGTCGTAGTCCCAGGCGTAGCGGCGCTCCTTCCCCGCGGCGCGGAGCTCGAGCTCGGCCCGCTGCTGCTCCTCGGATCGAGGGTCATGGTGGGTTGAGCCGAAGAGGACGTTTCCAGTGTGTCCCTGGAAGAAAGCGCAGGTGGTCTTTCCCTTCCCCGGAGAGAGGCGCTTCGTCTCGCCGGTGGTGAGATCGAGCTCGTAAATCTGGTAGAAGGGATTTCCGGGCTCGCGCTCGCTCTGAAATACCATGCGCTTTCCGTCCGGGGAGAAGTAGCCTTCACCCGCCCGCCGCCCTTCCACGGTGAGCCGCCGCGGTCGGGAGAGGAAATCGTTCTCGGTGTAGGCGCGCTCCTCGGCGCCCGAAAGCGAAGCCAGCAGCAGCATCGCCGGGAGAGCCGTCCGTTTCATTGCCGCCATTGTAAGATGCCGGACGCGAATGGGCTACAGAAGCTTGAGAGAGTCGCTCCAGGACCTCGAGCGCCACGGACACCTGGTGCGCGTGGGCGAGGAGGTCGATCCCTTCCTGGAGATGGCGGAAATCCAGCGTCGGGCCTACATCGCGGGAGCGCCGGCGCTTCTCTTCGAGAACGTGAAGGGCTCCCGGTTCCAGGCCGTCTCCAATCTATTCGGCACTCTCGAGCGCGCCCGCTTTCTCTTCCGCGATTCCCTCGAGCCGGTGAAGAGGATCGTCCGCATCAAGGCCGACCCCGGCAACGCCTGGAGGAGCCCTCGAGGTCTGCTCTCCGCCGCCTGGACCGCCGTGCGCTCGCTTCCGAAGTCCGTCTCTTCCGGGCCCGTGCTTCGCAACCGCGGCGTCCTCGGCGACCTCCCCCGGATCCAGAGCTGGCCCGACGACGGCGGGCCCTTCGTCACCCTCCCCCAGGTCTATACGGAGCACCCCGACGGCGGCGGTGTCATGAAGTCGAACCTGGGCATGTATCGCATTCAGCTCGCGGGCAATCGCTATGGAGCAAAAGAGACCGGGCTCCACTACCAGATCCATCGAGGGATCGGAGTCCACCACGCCGCCGCCGTACGTCGAGGGGAGAAGCTCCGGGTCAGCATCTTCGTCGGGGGACCGCCGGCCCATACGCTGGCCGCGGTGATGCCGCTTCCGGAAGGCCTGACGGAGCTCCTGTTCGCGGGGATGCTGAACCGCCGGCGATTTCGCATCGCCCGCCGCGACGGTTTCGCGATCGCCGCGGAGGCGGACTTCGTCATCACCGGCAGAATCGACCCGACGCGCACTCTTCCCGAAGGCCCCTTCGGCGACCATCTTGGCTACTACAGCCTGGCCCACGAATTTCCCGTGCTCGAAGTCGACTCCGTCTACCACCGCGACGACGCCGTCTGGCCCTTCACCGTCGTCGGGCGCCCTCCCCAGGAGGACACGACTTTCGGAAAGCTCATCCACGAGCTCACGGAGCCGATGGTTCCCGTTTCGCTTCCGGGCGTGAAAGCGCTGCACGCGGTCGACGCCGCGGGCGTCCACCCCCTTCTTCTCGCCATCGGGAGCGAGCGCTACGTTCCCTACGGAGAGCGCGAGCCGCGGGAGATTCTCACCTGCGCGAACGCCATCCTCGGATTCGGTCAGGCGTCGCTGGCGAAGTACCTTTTCATCGTGGCCGAGGAAGACGATCCCGGGCTCGACGTGAACGACGTCGAGGCGTTCTTCCGCCATCTCCTCTCGCGAGCCGACTTCCGGCGGGACCTTCATTTCCAGACGCGCACCACGATGGACACCCTCGACTATTCGGGCACGGGCCTGAACTCCGGCTCCAAGCTGGTGCTGGCGGCGGCGGGACGACCCCGGCGGGAGCTCTCTTCGAGTCCCCCTCCAAACCTCGGTCTAGCCGCTCTCCCCGGCGTCCTGGTGATGAAAGCGGCAGCGTTTCCCGGCTACGCGCGGGTGGAGGCGGAGATGGAGGAGCTGACGCGGCGGCTCGCGGATCGGGACCTCGCCGGTTTCCCTCTCGTGGTCCTCGCCGACGACCCGGAGTTCACCGCGAGCCATCCGAGGAACTTC
>DAISKN010000823.1:0-3021 GCA_036820975.1 Acidobacteriota bacterium
GCTCGACTTCTCGCATCGCCCGCTTCAGATCTTCGGCCTCGCCGGGCTCTCGATGGGAGCGGTCGGCTTCGCGCTCGGCTGTTACCTGACGTGGGTGAAATTCGGGCTCGGCCAGCCAATCGGGGGAAGACCGCTGCTGCTGCTCTCGGTGCTCTTCCTGGTCTTCGGGGCGCAGCTCGTGAGCCTGGGCCTCATCGGCGAGCTCCAGGCGCGCGTGTACCACGAGAACCGCGACGCGCCGCCCTACGCCATCCGCGAAAAACTCGACCGGGAATAGAAGAGCTCACCCCGTTTCCGAGGTGAGCTCTCCGGTTGAGTCGTTTTAGCGTGTTCCGATGGCCACGTTCGAGTAGATCGCTCCCTCCGGCGTCTCCGCGCGGCCCGCGGCCCCGAGCTCGATCCGATGGATCGCGGGGACGTAGGACCTGGGGTACTGGAAGAAGAAGATCTGGCCGCCGTCGATGAACAGGCGGCAGACCTTTACGTCGGCCTCGTCGCCCCACTCGAGACGGATGCGGTACGTCCTCTCGGGCTCCCAGCCGCGGAAGGAGCTTCCGACGTCGATCTGACGGCCCTGGGAGATCCACCGCAGCCGGAGCCAGTTGTCGTTGATCGAGCTCCGGCCGTCGAGCTTCTGGAGGCTCACCCGGAACCGGTTCGACGTCATGTCGCTTCCGAGGCTCGGGTCCCACATGAAGAAAAGGTGACGGGCGTCACGAGTGGGGTTGCGGATATCGAGACCCTTGATGTCGAACTCGAGAAATCCGGTTTCGATCGTGGGCATGTCGTACACGATGAAGTTGGAGGAGGCCTCGACCAGCCACCCTTCGGACGTCAGTTGACCTCCGCCGCGGTCCCCTTGAGTTTCGCCATTGGTGAGGGGGTCGAAGAGGAGAACGACGTCGGTCTGGCCGCCGGTTTGGGCCCGGCCCTCGAAGCGGACGCGAGCCACCGCGGAGAATGGGCCTTGAGTCGTCCCGACCGTCGCCCGGGCGCGCCAGAAGAACTCTCCGCTTGCGAGCTCCGATCCAACCGTCCACGAGGTCTGCCCTCCGGAACCTTCGGGAATATCGCTGGCCTGAGCGATGAGCGTGCCGAACCCCGAATCCGCCGAGATCTGGAACGAATAACGGGCCGGCCCGGATCCGCCGCTGACCGAGGCGTTCGACACCGTCAGGGTGACCTGTCCCCCGACCTGAGCTCCGTCGGGGGGGCTGACGATTCCAGGCGCTCCCACGGTCGCGCTCGAGCCGCTCGGTCCGGACGGCCCATCGTCGCCGCAGGAAGAGGCGAACAGGCTGAGAACAAGCGCAGAAACAACGAAAGGATGATTCCTCATGGCGCTATCGTCGCACGATGACGAGGTTCCGGTATACGGCATCGATCACCGATTCGTGCCGTTCCTGGACTCCGAGCTCGATGTAGTGCGTGTCCGGCTGGTACGGGCGGTTGTAGCCCAGGCTCATGATCTCTCCTCCGTCGAGGAACACGCGCGCGATATTTGCCCCACCGGACGGACCCCAATCGATCCTCCACGTGTACGTCTGGGAGGGATTCCAGTCCAGGAAGTTGGACACCGCCTCTTCCTCGCGGCCCCCGGAGATCCACCGGAAGCGGAGGAAAGGAGGATTGTGCGGGTTCGGCCACAGCTTTTGCAGATGAACCCGAAACGGGTTCTGCCGGTAGGCGCCCGCCGTCGGGTCCCACATGCCGAACAGCATGTGCGATGCCTCGTTGACGCCCCGCGGTGTGAGCCCGACGTTCTGCCACTGCACGTATCCGTTCTCGACCGTTGGCACTTCGTAGCGGAGGTAGTCCGTGTTGTTGTTCACACGCCAGCCCTGCGGGGTGAAGGTTCCTCCCTGCTGGTCGGTCGCGAGCGTCCCGCCGTCCGTGAGGTCGTCGAAGACCACGAGCGTTTCGCCAGGACCCGCGCCGAACCCCTGGATCGTGAACTGCGCGACGGCGGAGTAGGGACCCGCGGTTCCCGAGACGTCTCCACGCGCTCTCCAGAAGTAAGAGCCTTCGCCCAGCGGTTGGCTCACTTCCCAGCTCGTCTGGCCGGAGCCCTGGGCGATTCCGGAAGCCTGAGCCACGGTGCTGCCGAATGCCTGATCCGTGGACACCTGGAAGGTGTAGGTTGGAGTGGCGCCGGTCGAGACCGTCGCGTTGGTGACGGTGAGCGTCGGCTGGTTGTCGCCGATCGGGGCTGAGCTGTTCGGGCCCACGATCCCCGGCGCGGTGATGCTCGCGCTCGAACCGGTGCCGTTGTTGTTACCGCTATCCTCGCATCGTGCGAGGGCCAGGGCGAGGGTCGTCGTTCCCAGGGCGAGGATCGGCCTTCGTCGCGGTTGGGTATTCATGCTGGGGAATCTACCTCCGTTTGATTAGGTTAAAACACACAAGCCTAACAAAAGGTGTCCCTCAAGTCCAGGACCCCAAAATATCGTATGCTGACGCCTCGGGAGGGAAGTATTGAAGGTTCTCGTCACCGGCGCCAGCGGATTCACGGGAAGCCACCTGGCGCGCATGCTGGTCGAATCCGGACACAGCGTCCGGGCGCTGGTCCGCCGGACGAGCGCGCTCGACCTGCTGACGGGCATCGAGGTCGAGGCGTTCGAAGGCGACCTCGCGGACGAGGCCCGTTTGCGGCAGGCGGTCGAAGGAGTCGACCGCGTCTTCCACATCGCCGCGGTCTACCGGGAGGCGAGGCTCTCCGATCATCACTATCACGACGTCAACGTCCTCGGAACCCGAAGGCTCGCCGACGCGGCGCTCGCCGAAGGCATTCCTTTTCTCTACTGCAGCACCGGCGGCGTGCACGGCGAAGTCGAGGGCGAAGCGGACGAGAGCGCTCCCTACAACCCCGGGGACGTCTACCAGCGGACGAAGGTGGAAGCCGAGAACACCGTCCTCGCCCTCCACCGCGAGCGAGGCCTCCGCGCGGTCATCCTGAGACCGATCGGAATCTACGGCCCGGGCGACCGGCGCTTCCTCAAGCTCTTCAAAGGCATCGCCCGG
>DAISKN010000824.1:0-3016 GCA_036820975.1 Acidobacteriota bacterium
CCTCTACTACCGGCTCGCCGTGGTCACGCTGACGGTGCCTCCGCTCCGCGAGCGGCGCGAGGACATCCAGGAGCTCGCCGGCGCGTTTCTCGATCGGATCCGCCGACAGCTCGGAAGACCGGTCACGAGGTTCCATCCCGACGCGGTGGAGGCCCTCATCCGTCACGACTGGCCCGGCAACGTCCGGGAGCTCATCAATGCGATCGAACGCGCGGTTCTCCTCGCGCCGGGCGACGAGATCCGGGTGAGCGACTTCCGGAGCGGCGAGACCTTCGCCGCGGCCGAGCGAGCGCCCGCGTCTCCCCCGCCCGCCGACCGCCCTCGCTTCGAGGACTACTTCGATCGACCTCTCGCGGAGGCTCGGGAACGGCTTTCCTCCGCTTTCGAGAAGGACTACCTGGAGCGCATGCTCGACCTCTGCCGCGGACGGGTGGGCGAAGCCGCCCGGCGGTCCGGGGTGAACGAGAGGACGATTTACGCCATGATGCGGCGCCACGGCCTTCGCAAGGAGGACTTCCGGAGGAGTTCGAGCTAGAATCCCCGCGGCAGCATGCTCACCCTGATCCTCGGACTCTTCCGTAAGAAGAGCCCACCGAAGAGCCTCCTCGAAGTCGCGTTCCAGGGAGACCTCGACGCCGTGCGCGAGAGGCTTCGCGGCGGCGCCCACGTCGAAGAACGCGGCCCACAGGGAGCGACGGCGCTCATGCTCGCCTGCCAGGAAGGCCACACCGCGGTGGTGCGCGAGCTCCTCACGGCGGGAGCGAACGCCAACGCGCGAAACGCGCTCGGAGTCACCCCCATGGGTCTCGCGGCCTTCGGCGGCCACGAGGAAACGCTTCGGGCCCTCCTTTCGGCGGGCGGAGCGCTCGAGTCCAAGGATCGCAAGTCGGCGACTCCCTTGATGATCGCCTGCGAGAACGGGCGGCATTCCACGGCGCGCTTCCTACTCGATGAGGGCGCGAGCCCGACGGCGGTGAACGACGACGGCCACACGGCGCTCTCTCTGGCGGTGAAGTCTTCGAAAGTCGAGGTGGTGGAGCTTCTCCTCGAGCGGTCGATCTCCCCCGATGTCCCCGACCGCGACGGTACCCGGGCGCTCATGCTCGCGGCCGAGGCCTCCGACCTGGACCTCGCGAAGCGGCTCCTCGACGCCGGCGCATCCGTCGACGCCCGCAGAGCCGACGGCGCGACGGCTCTCCTCATCGCGAGCTCCGTGGGGAAATCGACGATGGTCGAGCTCCTTCTCGAGGCGGGGGCCGATCCGAAGTCGAAGGACTCCCATGGGCTCACGCCGTTTCTCAAGAGCGCGATGTACGGGCACCTGGAGCTCGTGGAGAAGCTGCTCGCGCGCGGAGCCGACCTCGATGAGCGCGACAACCTCGGCCGCACGGGGTTGGTCCTCGCCGCAACCGGAGGTCATATCGAGCTCGCGCGGTTTCTCCTGTCCCGCGGCGCCGACTGCGACCTCCAGGCGGAGAACGGGACCACCGCGCTCATGGCGGCGGCCCACGGCGGCTACCCTCCCCTGGTCGAGATCCTGCTCGAGCACGGCGCTTCGGTCGACATCCGCAACCGCGACGGCGAGACCGCGCTGCTGAAGGCGGCGGAGGAAGGCCTTTCGGGAATCGTCCGATCTCTCGCCGCCGCCTCCGCCGACGTGCACGCCGCGGACCACCGCGGACGAACCGCGCTCGCAGTCGCGGCCGAGCGGGCTTACACCGATCTCATCGAGACTCTCTCGAGTCTCGGCGCCGGTCTCGATCCGGAGAACGCGCGCCGGCTCGTCGAGAACGCGGAACGAAACGGATGGACCGACGTCTCCGATCTTCTACGCCGGATTCCTGAAAGGAGCTGAGAACCAGATGGCACCCCTGTACCGAAACGCTTTCCTTCTGGCTTCTATTTGCCTTCTCGCGTCTCACGGCTTTGCCGCGGAGTCGGAGCCGGACCTCAAGGGGTTCCTCCCGGACGAAATCACCGAGGCCCGCGAGTGGGAGGAGCGTTTCCGCGCCATACCCAGTCCGGAGAACCTACGCGAGTACATGCGCTTCATCACCGAGGAGCCGCATATCGCTGGACTTCCCGGCAGCAAGCGAGTGGCCGACTACGTCCTCGCCAAGTTCCAGGCGTTCGGACTGAATGCCTGGATCGAGGAGACCCAGGCGCTGATGCCGCTCCCGACCGAGAGACATCTGGAGCTTCTTGCCCCCGAGTCCTACGTGGCAAGGCTCGAAGAGCCGGCGCTCGCGGAAGACAAGGACTCCGCCGACCAGGGTCAGCTTCCCACGTACAACGCCTACGCGGGTGAGGGCGACGTTGAGGCGCAGGTGGTCTACGCGAACTACGGGACCCCGGAGGACTACGAGGAGCTGGACAAGTTGGGTATCGATGTCCGGGGAAAGATCGTCATCGCCCGCTACGGCCGGAGCTGGCGCGGGATCAAGGCGAAGCTCGCCCAGAGCCGAGGCGCCGTGGGCTGCCTCATCTATTCGGATCCGCGGGACGACGGCTACTTCGAAGGGGTGACCTATCCCGAGGGTCCTTTCCGGCCGGAGCACGGAGTTCAGCGCGGCAGCATCATGGACATGCCCGTCCATCCCGGAGACCCGCTGAGCCCCGGGTTCGGCGCCAAGACGGATCAGCCGCGCCTCGAAGTCGAAGACGCGAAGACGTTGATCAAGATCCCCGTTCTCCCGATCTCCTATGGAGACGCGCTGCCGTTTCTCAAGAACCTCCGCGGGAAGGTCGCGCCCGAGGAGTGGAGGGGCGCTCTACCGATCACATACCACCTCGGCCCCGGACCGGCGAAAGCGCGCCTCAAGCTGGCGCTCGAGTGGAAGACCCGCCCGCTCTACAACGTGATCGCGAAGATCGACGGCACCCTCTTTCCCGACGAGTGGATCGTCCACGGAAACCACCACGACGCCTGGAACAACGGCGCCGAGGACCCCACCAGTGGAAACGTCGCGCTGAT
Source organism: Acidobacteriota bacterium (assembly GCA_036820975.1). Taxonomy (GTDB): domain Bacteria; phylum Acidobacteriota; class Vicinamibacteria; order Marinacidobacterales; family SMYC01; genus DAISKN01. The sequence goes on from DAISKN010000824.1 coordinate 2,975, forward strand.
GGAGACCGCGCGCGGCTTCGCCGAGCTCGTGAAGCAGGGGTG
>DAISKN010000825.1:0-3015 GCA_036820975.1 Acidobacteriota bacterium
CTACCAGCCCGCGACGCGACAGACGCTGCAGGCGGCCGCCAACGTGTCGGCGGCGGATTACGTCCTCGCTTCCAGGGAGCTCCTGAGGCTGCGGCGGGAGATCGGCGCGGCATTCACCGACGTGGATGTTCTGGTCACGCCGACCAGCCCTGCGCCCCCTCGAACCATCGAGGAGGAAATCCGACGCGCCGAATCCGAGAAGCCTCTCCCCCCCGAGCTCGGGTGCCAGTGGCAGCTCAACGTCTTCGGCATCCCATCGATATCGATTCCCTGTGGTTTCACTCGGAGCGGACTTCCGATCGGGTTCCAGATTGCGGGACCCCCCTTTGGAGAGGATAGAGTTCTGACCGCGGCTCACGCATATCAGCAGGCAACGGACTGGCACAAGAGGCGCCCGCCGATCGAGTCCGCGGCGAACGGTTCGGCGGGACAATCGTGAGCCGCTCCATCGCTTTGTCCGGCATCCTCGCTCTGATGGCGGGCTGTGCCCCGAGCCCGAAGCCCGAAGGCGCCGCGTTTACTCCCCAGGAATCCGAGCGTCTGGAGCGAGAGGTCAACGTCGAGAACTGGGACGACGGCGGCGAGATCTCCCGATTCGCATTTCTCTCGATCCCGAAGATCTTCCCGACCGCCGTCATTCCGCGCGGCGACGGAGAGGTGCTGGCGCTCGAGACCGCTCTCGACGAGAATATCGCCCGATACGAGGTAGCTCTCGCCGACGGAGGAGTCATGACATTCGATGACTACGTCGCTTCCGGTGCCCTCGACGGAATCGTGATCCTCCGCGGGGGCAAGGTCGTCTACGAGAAGTATCCGCGGATGCGGAGCACCGATTCCCACATACTCTTCTCGGTATCGAAAGTCCTCGTCTCGACGGTGGTGGCGATCCTGGAGGACCGCGGGCTCGTCGACGTATCGAAACCGGTCGACGTCTACGTGCCCGCCCTTCGCGGAACGGCGTGGGAAGGCATCTCCGTCCTCGACGTCCTCGATATGGCCTCGGGCATGGACGCCCTCGAGGGGATCGAGGACAGCTACACCAACCCGCAGCGCACGCACTATCAGTACGAAGCGAGCCTCGGATGGCTGCCGAAAGTCGAGGGCCTGCCGTCGAGCGTGATGGAGGAGGACACTCTCGGCTTCATCGCCTCCCTGGAGAAGCGGTCCGAGTCGGGGAAGGTGTGGGAGTACGTGAGCGTCAATACCTTCGTGCTCGCATGGCTCGCCGAGGAGGTGACGGGGAAGGAGTTCCACGAGGTTCTGAGCGAGATGATCTGGGCCAGAATGGGAGCGGAAGCGGATGCCCTGGTGAGCGTCAACTCACGGGGCCACGGCGCGGTGCACGGCGGCATCGTCGCCACGCTCCGCGACGTGGCGCGCTTCGGACTTCTCTTCACGAAGGGGCGCGGGCGGGGAGTCGTGTCCGGGAGCTACTTGACGAAGATCCTCGAAGGCGGCCGGCCCGAGCTTCTCGAAGCCGCCGCGCGCGCCTCGGAGGACGTTCGCCATGCGACCTACCAGTGGGATCGGGTCTACAAGGACGGTTCCTTCTTCAAGGGTGGCTTCGGCGGACAGGGACTGTACGTTTCCCCGGAAAAAGACGTCGTGCTCGCGTACTTTGGAACCCACGGCTATGAGGCCCCGGCTCCTGCAGTCCTCGACGCCTGCCGAAGAACGTTCGAGGACCTCTTCTGAAAGGACTTCAGCGCCGATATTTTCCGAGCACGACGCGGCCCGGGTAGACGCCTTCGACACTCTGCCCGTCGCGGACGACGAACGTGCCGTTCACCAGGACGTGGTGAATGCCTTTGGATTCGGTGAGTCCGCCTTCGAACGTGGCGGTATCGAGGACGGTCTCGGGATCGAACACCGTGATATCGGCGTCGCAGCCGACCTGGATGCGGCCCTTGGTTCGCATCGCCGGGGCCATGCTCGAAAGGCGCTGAGCCGGCATCAGCGACATCTTCGCCAGAGCGTCCATGAGGCTCAGGGCCTTGCGCTCGCGGACGTATCGACCGAGAACCCGGGAGTACGTTCCCGCGGAGCGCGGATGGGCCTTCGGATGGTACGGCATCCCGTCCGACCCGATCATAGTGAACGGCGCCTTCAGGGCCTGGTCGATCCATTCTTCTTTCATCATGTGAATGATGACGGTGCCGCCCTCCTTGCGATACTTCTCGAAGGTTTCCTTCGTCAGCCGCTCACCCGTCGCCTCCCACTGAATGTCTCCGTAGTCCATGCCCCAGACCTCCTGCCAGCCCTCGTCGAATAGAGTCGACTGCAGGCTGGTGGAGCCCGCGGTATAGGGGTAGAGCTCGGTAGTAATGTCCAGGCCCTGCTTCTGCGCCGACCCCACCATGTCGAGCGCGGCCCCGATGCGTCCGAGCGCCATGCTGTTGAGGTGAACGATGTGGACCGAAGCTCCCGCCGCCGCGGCGTTGGCGATGGCCTCCTGAATGGCGGCCAGGTTGGGATCGCGCACGTGGGTGTAGACCGGCGTCTTCATCTTTGCCGCGAGCTGGTACACGCTGAATATCTCTTCGCGGGTCGCGCCCGGGTAGTAGCCGACGGGAACGCCGATGCCCAGGGCCCCATCCGCGAGCTCCGCCGACAGGCCTTCTCCCATGGCGTCGAGCTCCGCCGCGGTGAGCGACTCGTAGCGCGCCGAGAACCCTTCCCCGAGCACTTCGCGCAACCGCGGGTGGTCGAATCCCTCTTTCTCCACGATCTCACGGGCCTCGCGCGCGACGTCCCGGTACTTCTCCATCGCCATCCAACGAAGGGTGCTCTGCGCCATGGTGGCGCCGTAGTTGATGAGAGTCTTTCCGTCCTTCGTCAAAAGCCACTGGCGCAGGAAAGGTCGACCCGATTCCAGCTCGAGAGCGGTGGTGACGCCGTCGTGCGCCTGGAAGCGGTGGGACTCGTTCGTTTGTCCGTGCGCGTGCGGATCGATGAACCCGGGCGCGACCACGAGGCCGGAGACGTCGACCACGGTCGTCCCCCGCAGAGGCTGGG
>DAISKN010000826.1:0-3007 GCA_036820975.1 Acidobacteriota bacterium
TTTCGTCGACGAGATCCACCGGTTCAACAAGGCGCAGCAGGACGCGTTTCTTCCCCACGTCGAGTCGGGGAACGTGATCCTGATCGGCGCCACCACCGAGAACCCCTCCTTCGAGGTCAACTCGGCCCTTCTCTCCCGCTGCCGGGTGGTGATCCTGAGGCAGCTCACGCCGGAGGAGCTGGTATCGCTCATGAAGCGCGCCCTCGCCGACGAGGAGCGGGGTCTCGCCTCGAGGCTCGCGGTCGAGGAAGAAGCCCTGTTCTGGCTGGCGCGCCAGGCGAACGGCGATGCCCGGTTCGTCCTGAACGTGCTCGAGGCTCTGACCTCCGTCGCCCCCGAAGGAAATTCGGTAGGGCTGGAGACCATCGAGAAGGCGATGCAGAGGAAGGCCCTACTCTACGACAAGTCGGGTGAGGAGCACTTCAACATCATCTCCGCCCTCCACAAGTCGATTCGAAACTCGGACGTGGACGCGAGTCTTTACTGGCTCGCGCGGATGCTGGAGGCGGGCGAGGACCCGCTCTACGTCGCGCGGCGTCTCGTCCGGTTCGCGTCGGAGGACATCGGTCTCGCCGAGCCGCAAGCTCTCGCACAGGCGCTGGCTGCGAGGGACGCGTACCACTTCCTCGGAGTTCCCGAAGGGAAGCTCGCTCTCGCGCAGGCCGTCGTCTACCTCGCCCTCGCCCCGAAGTCGAACGCGGTCTACATGGCGTACGGGAAGGCATCCGAGGACGCGCTCAAGGACGTGAGCGAGCCGGTCCCGCTCCATCTCCGAAACGCCGTCACTGCCCCGATGAAATCCTGGGGCTACGGAAAGGGGTACGAGTACGCGCACGATCGCGAAGAGGCGACGACGGGGATGGAGTGCCTTCCCGAGAGCCTCCGGGGCCGCCGCTACTATCGGCCGACGGACGAGGGCTTCGAGAAGCGCGTCAAAACCCGTTTGGAGGAGATCGCGGCGATCAAGGAGACGCTGCGCAAGCGCCGCTGAGCCCCGTCAGAAGCTCTTCTCGAACGCGATGTCCTTCACCAGTGCATCCAGCTCCGCCTGAAGCCTTCTCCATTCCGCCTCCAGCTTCGCCCGCTCGGACCGGATCGCGTCGAGGCGGTTCTCCTGCTTTTCCAGCTCCGCCACGTATCGGCGGCGCAAGCCCTTCTCCTCGGAGCTGTCGCCGAGCTTCCCGAGGTTTTCCCGCAGTCTTCCCTGGTCGTTGAAGATGTTCTGCTGCTCGGATTCGCGCGACTGGATCTCGCGGCGGACCGCCTCCACCTCGCCGCGCTTGGCGACCACCTGACGGAGTACCCTTTCGACTTCAGGGTCTATCGTTCTCTCCTCGAGCCAGAGAGCGACCTGATCGGAGCTCACGTTCGAAAGCGCGTACGTCGTCTCCCGCGCGCTTTCCTCCTGAACGACGAGCTCGGTGGTCACCCCGGGCGCCGCCTCTACCCGGAAACGGTACTCGGCTGCTGTAGTCTCGGCCGGGGCAGGGGTCTCGACCAGCGTCCATTCGTTCTCGACCGGGTGCTCGATCAGAACCACGCGCCTCTGGTCGTCCTGATTGCGCACCGCATAGGCGACCTTCCTCCGGAGCTTTGACTCCCTTCGAAAGACGCCCTGGCCGATGGCGACCCTCGTCACTCGCTCGGGCGCTCCCTCGCGGCGGACGGCGACGTCGAGGTGAAGATCGAGGCCGTAGCTCAGAATCCGTTTCTCCTTCGGCCGAATCACGTCGGTGAGCCCCTCGCCCGCGAACGCGTCCCCGTCGAGGACGGTGAAGCTTCCGGCGTCGAGCGTGAGTCCGGTCTCGTTCACGAGCGAGACCGCGAGACGCGGCCGCGGGTCACCGCTCGCCTCGTTGTAGATCGAGACTTTCTCCCCGGCGACCTCGGTCTGAACGATGGGGAGCAAAGCCGAGCGATTTCGTCCGATGGTGACGGGGTGAGGAAGCCGGTACTCGAACTGATCACCGAGGGCTCCTGCTTGCGCGGTCTCGAGACGAGCCTGGCGAAGGGCCCGCGAGATAGGCGCCGGCGCAGCGGGAGGAGGCGCAGCCCCGACGATGCCGCTCGCGTATCCGCGCGCGCGTCCTTTGGCGAGCATCTCGGATTCGACCATCGGAGATTCACCGGTGACGGTGACGGTTTCGGCGACGCTCCCGATCTCGAGAGCGAAATCGAGCTGACGGGTGCGCCCGGCGGAAACACTGACTTCGCGGTACTCCCGGCTCATGAAACCCGCCAGGTTCGCGGCGACGCGGTACGTGCCCGGACTCACGGCGATCTCGAACTCACCGTCCTCGTCGGCATACGCTTCCCCCGCGGTGTTGCCGCTCGAGTCGAAGACCTGCACCTGGGTTCCGGGAAGACCCGACCCGTAGGAATCCGTGATCGAGCCCGCGATCCTCGTCTCCTCTCCCGAAACGTCGAGCGCGGCGCCGTGGGTTTGAGGAGCCACCTGAACGCCTTCCGGAAGCGGCACCGTCGGCCGCCGCGCGTAAATGGGCTGCGAGAGGTTCTGAATGAAGCTGACGGGAGCGCCGGCGACGAGCGAGAGCTCGACGCCGTCCCAATCCATGGCGCTCACGTTGTCCACGATGGCCCATCCCTGAAGAAGCGGCTTCTCCCCTTCCTCGAGAGCCAGCCGATAGGTCGTCTTCCAGATGGGCGTCTCCGACGTGTAGCTCACCTGGAGCGAGCGCGGGCTCGCGCCCAGGGTCTCGATCTCGAGTCGCCTGACGTCGCGTTCGTGTGCACTACGGAGCAGATCCAGGTACCGTGAGAGCTGCGAGGAAAGCTCGGAATCGACGAGCCGAATCGACGCCGCCGAACCGACCTCGATTGCGCGCACCTGCCCCTGAGCGGTGAAGACCAATGCCTCGGTCGTCTGCACGGTTCCGTTCGAGCCCACCTCCCGCGTCTTCACTTCGGCGCCCATCAGCTTCCCGGTCACCGTCTGAATCTCGACGCGCGCCCCCTTGATCTGGTTGAGAAAGTGCGCGAGACCCTC
>DAISKN010000827.1:0-2991 GCA_036820975.1 Acidobacteriota bacterium
GCCCAGGCGATCGACCCCGGCTTCGAGACGGAGCGGGTGGTTATGCTGAGCTCGCATCTCGGGCTTCACGGCTACGACGAGGAGAGGGGGAGTCTGTTCTATCGCCACGCCGTCGAGCGTCTTTCGGGGCTTCCCGGCATCGAGGCCGCGTCGCTCACCGACAATGTTCCCCTGGGTGCGAGCATCAGCACACAGAACGTCGCCCCCGAGGGGCGAGAGCCCGAGAAGATCGTCGACTGGCCGGAGATCGACTCGGCCACGGTTTCACCAGGGTATTTCCTTTCCATGGGTGTGCCGCTGATCCAGGGCCGGGACTTCGACTGGAGAGACGCGAAAGGCGCTCCCGAGGTCGCGATCGTCAACGAGACGGCAGCGCGCCGACTCTGGGCCGGAGAGAATCCTCTCGGCAGGCGCCTGGCGACGGGAACGGGTACGAGCCGGAAGTACTCGGAGGTCATCGCGGTCGTGCGCGATACCAAGGTGCGGACTCTCGGGGAGGACCCGCGTCCTCAGATCTTCCGGCCTTTCGGACAGGACTATTCGCCGATGATGTACGTCCTCGCTCGCACCCGGGGCAATCCCGACGCGGCCCTCGAGACCGTGCGGCGAGACCTCCTGGCGCTCGACCCCAGCCTAGCGTTCTTCGAGGCGAGGACGATGCGGCAGAACCTCGCCATCACCCTCTTTCCCGTTCGCGTGGGCGCGCTCCTCCTCGGAGTCTTCGGGGGGCTCGCACTCCTTCTTGCCTCGGTCGGGCTCTACGGAGCGGTCTCCTACTCTGTAAGCCGTCGCACGCGCGAGATCGGAATCCGCATGGCGCTCGGGGCGGCGGGGAGGGACGTCGTGACCCTCGTGACCCGTCAAGGCGTCGGTCTGGTCCTGGTGGGAGTCGTTCTCGGATCGGCGCTCGCCGCGGCCGGCACCCGCGTCCTCACCTCGGTGCTCTACGGCGTGGGCTCGACGGACGCGGGAATCTTCCTCGGAACCGCCGTGGCTCTCATCGCCGTCGCCTCGATCGCGAACTGGATTCCGGCGCGCCGCGCGTCCCGAATCCATCCGGTGACCGCGCTCCGCTATGAGTAGAAGCGAGCTCTCGCCACGTGGGGAGAACGCTCTGCGGCGCCGAGTTCTCCGTCTCAGTTGTTTGGAGGTGGGCCATTGCTGCAGGCCTCCTCGATGGTCATCCCGAAGAGCTCCTCGAACTCCAGGAGCCGGGTTCGCTGCTCATCCAGGCGTCGCTGTTGCTCCTTCAGCTCTTCGTTTTCGAAGCCGGTCAACTGCCCGCAGATCAGCTTGTCCATGACGTCCGGAGGGGGGCCAGTCGAGGGATCGTAGGAGATACAAGCCTCGTAGGCGTCCTGCGGGCCGTAGGTCTCGTCCTCCGGAAGAACGACACAAGCCGGATCGTCTGCGCAGGAATCGTAGACGGTGACTGGTGTCTCCTGGGTGAGCCCCGGGTCGTCGTCCAGACCGAAGTCGTCGCGCCGGTTGAGGGGATCGTTTCTCACGTAGGCGTAGAGGTTGGTGTCTCCGGCGAAGAGCGCGGGGTCCTTGGCCGTGAAGCGGCCGACCTCACTGTCGTAATCCCTGGCCCCGAAGCGCACGAGCCCCGTGTCCGCATCGTACAGCCCGCCGGCATACCCGAACGGCTGGAAGCCGGGGTTGGTGTCGAGGAGCACTCTTCCAAACTCGTCGTAGTCCAGCCGCTGGACCACGGTTCCCAGAACCGAATCGACGATGAGACGGGGGCTTCCCAGATGATCGACCACGATACGGTAAGCGCGTCCGTTCCGGATGAGATAGTCCGGCACGCTGCGATGGGTCGCGAACACGAACTGGCTCGAGACGGCGCCGGTCGCGTCGAGCTCGGCCGCCGGCTTGAGCCGGTCCTGGTAAAGGTAGCCGCGCGCCAACGCCCCGGCCATTCGCTTTCCGACCCTCCGGCCCAGCCCGTCGACGAGGTACTCGATGGCCCGTCCGTCGGGAAGCACCACCGATGCGAGGTTGCCCAGGGCGTCGTATTCATACGACGTGCGTTCTCCGGTCGAGCCAACGGTCCGGTGCGCCAGCTGGCCTGATGGGCCGTACTGAAGCGAGAGATCTCCGAAGCTGCGCAGCCGGTCCTGCGCGTCGTAGTCTCCGTTCTCGACGAGCGGACCGCCGGTTCGACCGAGGCGGTTGCCATTCTGGTCATAGGTGTAGGCCGTCGTCAGGAGGTCGTCGGCGTGAACCTCGGCCAGCCGTCCGAGCGGATCGTATCGATACTCCCGTACGGCGGCCGTTCCCTGGATCTCCTCGGTGATGCGCACGATTCGACCGGCGACGTCGTACGAGTAGGCGGCCCCGTAGAGGATCATCCCCCCGAACGTCGTGGTGAACGTCTCGAGCTCGGCGAATCCGTTGTAGGTGCTCGCGGTCTGAATGCCACCCAGGCTCGTGCCCACAGCGAGCCCGTGCTGCGGGTCCCGCTGGATCGCCAGGTCCCCGGCCTGGACGATCCGGCCGTCTCGATCGTAGAGGAACGGGATCGCCGGCTGCTCCCCGATCTGTCGCGAGATCACCTGAAAGCTCGAGTTGTACGCGTCCCGCACCGTTCCCTGCACCGGTCCGGTCCAGGAGCGACCGGTGATGAGATGGCCGTCGCGCTCGACGTCGAAACGAACGTCGCCGGGCGCGATGATACGCGTCAACCGCCCGCCGGAGCCATAGCCGTACTGGATCGTTCCGCGAGGATGAGCGATCGATTGCAGGCGCCCCGCGGGATCGTAGTCTCTGTCGATGACTCTCCCGTCCGGGAGCGTGACTCGCTGGAGCCGCCGGTCGGCATCGTAACTGTAGCTCAGCGGGAGAGCCCCGTCTCCGAGATCGGGAGCCGCGTAGTCCTGAAGCTTGCCATGCGGAGTGTACGTGAACTGGTGCGATGGCCTTCCGGGGGGCGTCACCGAGAGCCGGTTTCCATTGGCATCATAGCTGTACTCGATGACGCTGCCG
>DAISKN010000828.1:0-2990 GCA_036820975.1 Acidobacteriota bacterium
CTTCCGACTGGAATCGAACCTGGAGCTTCGAGGGCCAGCTCGGCGTCGGACAGGCCTGGACGTTCCGGGGCTTCGCCGCGCGCACGGAGACGCCGGGAGCCTCGCGGCCGGAGCACTCCTTCGACCTGTACGGTGAGTACAAGACGCTGAAGACCCGAGCCTGGATCGACTACACCGAGGTCGGGGGCGACTTCAACCCCGAGGTGGGATTTCTACTCCGCAGCGACTATCGAAGCCTGCAGGCGAACTACCTCCGCTACGTGAGAACGCCTTCGATCTCCTGGCTCCGGGAGCTCCGGCCGCACGTGACCTACAAGAGCTACTGGGACTTCGAGGGATTCAAGGAGACCGAGGAGCTCCATGTCGACTCCCACGTGGACTTCGAGAACGGCGCCTTCTTCAGCCCCGCGGTGAACATCGGCCTCGAGGGTCTGACGGAGCCGTTCGAGATTGCCGAAGGCATCATCATTCCGCCGGGCACGTACGATTACACCGAGCTCGCCTGGCGATGGAACACCGACCAGAGCCGGTCGATCTACTACGACGGGCGCCTCGACGCCGGGAGTTTCTACTCGGGAAACCGCGCCTCCGTCGGGACGACGCTGAACTTGCGCTACGGGGCGCAGTTCAATACCTCGGTCACCTGGTCGTACAACGACGTCGATCTGGCGGAAGGCTCGTTCGTCACCAACCTCGCCCAGTGGCGCGTGAGCTACAGCTTCACTCCGTCGATCAACGTCCAGTCCCTCATCCAGTACAACGACCAGCGCGACATCTGGTCGACGAACCTGAGGTTCAGCTGGCTCAACACCGCGGGGACGGGATTGTTCGTCGTCTATAACGACACGGAAGGGCTCGGAGATCTCCTCGTCGGACCCCAGAGCCGGAGCTTCATCATCAAGTACACGCACCAGTTCGACGTCCTGCACTGATGCACTTTACGGCGTCGAGGTCGGCTTCCCCGGAGGCCGGATGACGAAGTTCTCCCTCGCTTTCGCTTCCGCCACGATGCGCCGCACGTCGGCGAGGAGCTTCTTCGCGTCGAAGACGATCCCGTCCTTGATGGTGTATTTCACCCCGCCCACCCGGACGACCTGGTTTCTCTCGTTCAGCCGCACGGCGCCGACCCCGTAGAGCACCTTGATGTTGGCGAGGGGATTCTCCTCGACCACGACGAAGTCCGCCATCTTGCCGACCTCGACGGTGCCGATCTCCTTCTCGAGACCGAGAGCCTCCGCGCCCTTCAACGTCGCTGCCCGGAAGACCTCGAGGGGATGAAAGCCCGCCTCGCGAAGGAGCTCCATCTCGCGGATATGGCCGAAGCCGTATAGGTTGTACGAATAGCCCGAGTCCGATCCGATGGCGACCCGCCCGCCGCGGTTCTTGTACTCGTTGACGAACGTCATCCAGAGCCGGTAGTTCTCCTTCCACTCGACCTCGATCTCCGTCGTCCAGTCGTACCAGTAGGAGGCGTGCTTTTCGCGGTTGGGCTCGTAGAACCGCCAGAGCGAGGGAAGGGTGTACTCCTCGTGCCACTCCGCCCGCGACATGCGCATGAAGTCACGGGTGGTCTCGTAGGCGACGAACGTGGGGGAGAGCGTGAAGTCGAGCTCGAGGAACTCGTTCATCACCTCGTTCCAGTGGTCGCTCCCGGGAGGCGCCGCCTGTTTCCACAGCCTTCCTGCCTCGCGGAAGCGGTCTTGCTCGTTGTTGTAGTTGTAGTCCACGGGGTAGTTCTGGACCGTCCGGTCGTCGAAGAGCGCTTCGGGGAGACCGTACCAGTGCTGCATCGACGTCAGGCCCAACCGCGCGGAATCGAGGGCGTCGAGCCACGCCACGTTGAGCTGGGCATGATGGCAGGTGGAGCGAAGGCCGTGCTTTTTCGCCTCGTCGATCGCCGCCCCCATGATGTCGGGCCGGGCGCCGAAGAACTTGATGCCGTCGGCGCCCTGGGCGGCGACGGTGCCCACCCACTCGCGGGCCATCTCCGGTGTCGTGATGGAGGACTCGAAGCCCTGGCCGAACGCGGGATAGGCCTCGATGCGGGGTGCGGTGATGGTATTGGCGAGGCTCTTCTCCTTGTGCCCCAGGACCCACGAAAGGCCGTTCCCGGTGCTCGGATCCGCGATGGTAGTGATGCCGTGCCCCATCCAGAGCTTGAGCACGTACTCCGCGGGAGTGCCCTGCTCGACGCCGCCGATGTGCCCGTGGAGATCGACAAAACCCGGAAGCACGTAGTGACCCGGGAGCTCGAGCACTCTGTCGCCCGGTCCCGCCGCGGGGCGCGCCTTCGGATCGATGGCGACGCCGGGGAATCCGACGCTCCGGACCTCGGCGATCCGGTTTCGAGAAACGACGATGTCCACCGGACCCACGGGTGGCGCGCCCGTTCCGTCGATGAGAGTGACCCCGCGAAGGATCAGACGCTCGAACGGCCCCTCGCCTTCGCCCCGCGGAGGGGCGTCGGGAATCGCTTCGATCTCGACCTGGGCGGAGGCGGTGGCGCCGACGAGAAGAAGGAGAAGGACGAACGACCGGGTCACTGTATGGCCTTCCGGATCGCCGCCGCCGTCACCTCGGCGCGATGCTCCACGATCTTCCGCCCCGCCTCGACGGCCTTCTCCACGGGGAGGAGCGAGATGCCGTTGATCGATGCCTTTCCCTTCGCTTCGCGCTCTTTGATGCGGACCAGGTTCGGGTCGACCGTCATCATGATGGACGAGATGGTGGGGTCGTCATGGATGCCCTCGACCTTCTCGTCCCAGCCGAACGTCTGGTCGGCCCACTTGTAGGTTCCCGGGTAGTCGTAGTACTCGGGGATGAAGTGAATCCGCGCCTTGCCGCCGGCCCATTTCGCCGAGAGCTCTTCCGCGACCGCTTTCATCCCCGCCTGGTTTCCGCCGCTGTCGCCGATGAGAACGATGTGCTCGAAGCCGTGCTGCGCCAGGCTCCGCGCAATCTCCGAGAGGAGGGCCTTGTACGTCGCTTCC
>DAISKN010000829.1:0-2990 GCA_036820975.1 Acidobacteriota bacterium
TGAAGACGAACTTCTGCACCCGCTTCCCCTCGTAGGTTTCCGTGGTATAGATGTTGCCTTTGGAGTCGGTGGCGATGCTGTGCACCGCGAAGAACTGCCCGGGTTGACGTCCCCCGTCGCCGAAGCTCGTCAGGATCTCGAGAGACTGCCGATCCATCACGTAGACTTTCTGGTTCTTGCCGTCGGCGATATAGATGTACTTCTGCTGCGGGTCCTTAGAGAACGCGATGTCCCAGACCGACCCGTCGCCCAGGGTCTCCTTCTCGATGAAGGTCTCCTTCACGAACGTTCCGTCCTTCTTGAACACCTGGAGCCGATCGTTCGGACGGTCGCAGACATAGACGAGACCGTCGTTCGAGGGATCGGCGCAGTGGACGGGATTGCGGAACTGCTGGGCCGGAGGCGCCTTGGGATCGTATCGGCCGAGGTCGGTGTCGTCGGGCTTGTTGCCGTAGGCGCCCCAGTAGCGCTTGAACGCGCCGGAGTCCATGTCGAGGACGGCGACGCGCTTGTTGAGGTACCCGTCGGAAACGTAGACCTCGTTGGCCGAGGCGTCGAACGCGACCTTGGCGACTCGCCCGAAATTCTCCTTGTCGTGGCTCGCGCCGGCCCACTTCGGCTCCTTCTCGGTGTAGCCCGCGGCGCGCCGGACGCCGGGCTTGCCGAACTGCTTGAGGAACTTCCCGTCGCGCGTGAACTTCAGCATGTGGGCGTCGTCGCCCCCGTTGCCGCCGATCCAGAGATTGTCCTTGTGGTCGGCGGTGATTCCGTGGTTTGAGCTCGGCCAGTCGTAGCCCGGCCCGTTGCCTCCCCAGTGTCCCACCAGGTTCCCCTCGGGGTCGAACTCCAGTACCGGCGGAGCGGGAACGCAGCACTCCACCGCGGTTGGCGGGTTCGTCGCCGCGCCGATCTCCGTTCTCGTATTGAAGCTGTCCGGGCGATGGATGATGAACACGTGGTCGCGGGAATCGACGGTCACGCCGATCGCGGACCCGATGAGCCAATGGTTCGGAAGCGGCTTGGGCCAGAGCGGATCCACTTCGAACGTCGGCGCCTGAACGTCCGCAATCGGCGCAACAGGGGCGGAAGCGGCCGAAGTCGCCTCCAGCGCGTATTGACCGAGGGCGAGCGCGGCGAAGACGGCGACGAAAGCCGTCCCGACCATCAGGTTCGATCTCCGTTTCCAAAGTCCCATCGTCTGTACCTCCGGAATCTCGCGAATTGGGGGACGAGTATAGCTCATTTGCGCCGAGCGCGTCGATAACCTACGCTTCCGAACATGCTCCGGAAGGGCTTGGGCGCGGGATTCACCCTGGCTCTGACGCTCGCGGCGACCGCCTCCGCCCACGAAATCCCCTCGAGCGTCCGGGTCCAGGCGTTTCTCCAGCCGAAGGGGAACCGCATGCGACTTCTCGTGCGCGTCCCTCTGGCGGCGATGAGGGACATGAGCGTTCCCATGACCCCCCTCGGCTACCTCGATCTGACCCGGGTCGATTCCGTGCTTCGCGACGCCGCCATCCTCTGGATCGCCGACTACGTCGAGCTGTACGAGGAGGGGGAGCGCCTGGTGGGCCCCGAGATCGTGGCCGCGCGGGTATCCCTACCCTCCGACCGCTCCTTCGACGACTACCAGAGCGCCCTGACCCACGTCCGGGGACCGCCGCTTCCTCCCGGGACCGAGATCTACTGGGCCCAAGGGCTCCTCGACGTGCTCTTCGAGTATCCGATCGAATCGGACCGCTCCGAGTTCACCATCAACCCCGGCCTCGAGCGTCTGGGCATGTCGGTGATGAACGTCCTCCGCTTCATCCAGCCCGACGGCTCCGTCCGGGCTTTCGATTTCCTCGGCAACCCCGGACTGATCCGGCTCGACCCCGCCTGGCACCAGGCTTTCCTCAGCTTCGTCAAGCTCGGGTTCCTCCACATCCTCGAGGGAACGGACCACCTGCTCTTTCTCTTCTGCCTCATCCTCCCGTTTCGCCGTTTCCGCGAGCTGGTCCTCCTGGTGACCGCGTTCACCGTCGCCCACTCCATCACTCTCGTCGCCTCCGCCTATGGCCTCGCTCCCGACGCTCTCTGGTTCCCGACTCTGGTCGAGACGTTGATCGCGACCTCCATCGTCTACATGGCGCTCGAGAACATCGTCGGAGGCAAGGTGCGGCGGCGCTGGCTCATCACCTTCGGATTCGGCCTGGTGCATGGATTCGGCTTCTCGTTCGCTCTCCGGGAGACGCTGCAGTTCGCGGGCTCGCACCTTCTCACGTCGCTTCTGGCGTTCAACCTCGGAGTCGAGCTCGGACAGCTCCTGGTGCTGGTCCTGCTCCTGCCGCTCCTCGCGCTCCTGTTCCGCCACGTCGTCGCCGAGCGAACGGGAACGGTGATCCTGTCGGCACTGGTGGCGCATACCGGCTGGCACTGGATGGTGGAGCGGGGCGCGGAGCTGGGTCAGTTCGGCTGGCCGGAGCTCGACGCGCAGTTTCTCGCGAGCGCGATGCGCTGGATGATGCTGCCGGTCGCGGTCGCCGGTATCTACTGGCTCATCGGCCTGTACCGCAATCGGGGCGAGCAGCGCACCGGCAGCAGCTCCTCAACGTAGCCGCGCGAGCTCGGCCGGGGCGAGCTTCGTCGCCGGCCCCTGCACCATCGCATTGAAGAGCAGCTTGAACGTCGCCGGAGTCTGGCTCCGGAAGTCGACCTGGCTTCCCAGGGTGACGGCTGTTCCCTTTCCCACCTGGAACCAGACCACGTTCGCCTGGTCGCGCAGGAGTTCGTCTCCCAGGAGCCAGCCGCTCGCGACCTGCTTCTCCTCGTCGGGATAGCGCGACACCACCCGCGCCTGAACGTCGAAGCTCGGCTCGATACGGTAGGCCTGATCGAAGGCGAAGAACACCGGCCAGCTCCCGGGCATCCCGAAGGCGACGGGGTGAGCGACGTCGAACTCCTGCTTCAAGAGCGAGCCGGGGCAATAGAATATGGACGTCGGGTCGACG
>DAISKN010000830.1:0-2985 GCA_036820975.1 Acidobacteriota bacterium
CGGTGAGGGCCGGCCTCGAAGAGAAACACGCGAACCCGGCCTGCTCCGCCTGCCACGCCATCATGGATCCCCTCGGCTACTCGCTCGAGAACTTCGACGCCGTCGGCGCGTGGCGTTTCAAGGACAGCGGAGTCGACATCGAGCCCTCGGGGAGCCTCTTCGACGGCACCGAGGTGAACGGCTCCGACGGCCTTCGGAGCTATCTCCTCCGCTCGGAGACGCTCTATCTGCGAAATTTCACCAGGCACCTTCTGATGTACGCGCTCGGGCGGGTGGTGCAGCACTACGACATGCCGACGGTTCGAGCGATCGCCCGGGAGGCGGCCGGGAACGACCACCGCTTCTCGTCCATCGTGCTGGGCATCGTGAACAGCACGCCGTTCCAGATGCGTAGAGCCGAGGATACTCACCCTTCGACCGAGCAGTAGGGAGACGGAGTCATGTTCATCACCCGCAGGCACATTTCCCGGCGCACGGCGCTTCGCGGCATGGGAGTCACCGTGGCGCTTCCGTTCATGGAAGCGATGGTGCCGGCTTTGACGCCTCTCCGGAAGACGGCGGCGGCCTCGAAAACGCGTCTGACGGCGATCGAGATGGTGCACGGCTCCGCGGGGAGCACAGGCGAAGGCACGCGCCTCAGCTACTGGTCGCCTTCGACCGTGGGCCGCGATTTCGAGATGACCCCCATCCTTCGCTCCCTCGCTCCGTACCGCGACTACCTCACGATCGTGAGCCACACCGATATCGCTCTCGCTACCGCGCAGACGCAAGCCGAGGCCGGCGCCGACCACACGAGATCCTCGGCGGCGTTTCTCACCTGCGCGCACGCGAAGATGACCGAGGGCGCGGACATCGAGAACGCGACGTCGATGGACCAGATCTACGCCCGAAAGCTCGGCCAGGACACGCCGCTTCCTTCGATCCAGCTATGCATCGAGGACGTGGGCTCGCTCACCGGCGCCTGCGGCTACGGCTACAGCTGCGTTTACGCCAACACCATCTCCTGGTCCTCGCCCACCACTCCCCTTCCGATGGAGAGGGACCCCCGGGTGGTGTTCGAGCGGCTCTTCGGCGACGGCGCCACCCCGGAAGAGCGGCTCCGTCGCCGGCACACGAATGGAAGCATCCTCGACGGCATTCTCGACAAGGTGAAGGACCTCGAGCGCGACCTGGGACCGAGCGACCGGGCCCGACTCACCGACTACCTCGAGGACGTGCGCGAGATCGAGCGGCGGATCGAGATGTCGGAACAGCACAACCGGAGCCGTCCCCCGGAGGAGCTCCCGTCCGCTCCCGTCGGAGTACCGGACTCCTGGGCGGAGCACGTGAAGCTGATGTTCGACCTCCAGGTGCTCGCGTTCTCGACGGAAGTGACCCGGGTCTCCGCCTTCAAGATGGGGCGCGACGTGAGCGCCCGCGTCTGGCCGGAGAGCGGCGTCAAGACGCCGTTTCACACGCTCTCTCACCACCAGAACAAGCCCGACAAGCTCGCGGAGTTCGCGAAGCTCAACGAGTTCCACGTCGACCACGTCGCGTACTTCCTGGAGAAGCTGAAGTCGACCCCGGACGGGGACGGAAACCTCCTCGATCACTCCATGGTGCTCTACGGGAGCCCCATGGGCGACGGCAGCGTGCACAATCACCTGAGAGTCCCGCTCTTCCTCGCCGGGCACGCGAACGGAGAGCTCAAGGGGAACTGGCACCTCCTCTGTCCCGATGGAACCCCGATGGCGAACGTGCTCCTCACGCTCCTGCACAAGCTCGGGGTCGACATCGATCGCATCGGGGACAGCACGGGAGAGGTCTCGATTTAGAGAAAAGAGGCATGACGATGAGTCCAGTCCTGATTTGGAGCCTCTGGATGGTGTCGTCCGCGACCGTGGACATCCGCCTCGCCGAAGAGGCTAAGGAAGGAAACATCGAGGCCGTGCGCTCGCTCCTGAGCCAGCAAGTGGACGTGAACTCCGCCCAGGGGGATGGGATGACCGCGCTCCACTGGGCGGCCTACCGGGACGATCTGCTCCTGGCGGAGCTCCTCATCGAGGCCAAGGCCAACCCCGAGGCCGAGACCCGCGTCGGCGGCGTCACGCCCCTCGTCCTCGCCGCTCGAAACGGAAGCGGACCGATGGTTTCAGCGCTGTTGAAGGCCGGCGCCGACCCGGGCAGGGCAGCTTCGACCGGAGCGACCCCGCTGATGTCCGCCGCGGCTTCCGGTGGCGTCGATGCCGTGAAGGCGCTCGTCGACGCCGGAGCCGACTTGAACGCCCGGGAGAAGACGAACGGGCAGACGGCGTTGATGTTCGCCGCCTGGGAGAACCGCCCGGACGCGATCCGTTTTCTCGTCGAGCGCGGCGCCCACCCGGGACTCACCTCGTTCGTCACCCTCCTCGACGAGCCCCGTTTCGACGACGACGGGCTCCCCATCCCGAAACGCCGGGGAGAACCGTCGTTGGGAAACTCCGTCATGGGAGGAATGACCGCGCTCCTGTTCGCGGCGAGAGACGGGAACCTCGACGCCGTCCGAGCCCTCGTCGAGTCCGGCGCCGACGTGAATCAGGTGAGCGGTGGAGACGGCTCCACCCCGATCAACATCGCCATTGCGAACGGCCACTACACCATCGGGAAGTATCTTCTCGACCGGGGCGCCGACCCCAATCTCGCGAACCTCGACGGGCTCACTCCGCTGTATGCCACGGTGAACATGCGCTACGCGCCGGTGTCGTGGGCGCCGAACCCCCGCACCGATCAGCAGAGCGTCGGTTCCACCGAGCTCCTCCAGGCGCTCCTCGAACGGGGCGCGAACCCCAATGCCCGGGTCAAGGGAAAGCTGTGGTTCAGTCCGACGTCTCACGACCGGAGCTGGGTGGACCACAGGGGAGCGACCGCGTTCTGGCGCGCCGCCATGTCGAGCGACGTCGAGGCGATGCACGTCCTCGTCGCCGGAGGCGCCGACCCGAACCTCGCCACCGACTCCGGTGTGACGCC